>DLZA01000228.1 GCA_003447515.1 Paracoccaceae bacterium | reverse complement strand
TGGAACCATAAGTACCCCCATATTGGGGTTCCAGGGCCACAGATCGATTTTTTGGGTGAAATGCTACGATGGTGGGATCATTGGCTCAAGGGCATTGATCGGGGTGTGGACCAAGACCCTGCTTATCGTGCTTATCTGATGAATAGTGCGAGGCCAGAAGTGTCATTTAAGCACCGTGCTGGACGTTGGGTTGGGCTAAATCAGCCGAAAGGTTCTGGCGTACGTTTTTGGGCGTTTAACGGGGAAAACTTGGCAGATGTTGCTGGGCCTGTTTCTCGCTCAGTTCGGACGGATGTAAGTTGTGGGCTAAACGCAGGAGAGTATTTTCCTTTTGGTTTTGGACCTGGGGAGTTGCCCGACGATCAAAGCACGGATGATGCAAAATCCATGTGCTTTGATGGGCAGGTTCTTGTTGAAGATTTGGAAATTGTTGGCGCTGCGCGGATTGCTTTGAGCCTAGCAAGCGATCAATCTCGCGCACAAGTGGCGTTGCGGCTTTGCGATTTGCGCCCAGATGGGACGTCTGCGTTGATTGCCCATGGTTTTTTGAATCTGCGTCATCGTAATGGGCATGATCGGGCTTTAGACATGCCTCTGGGTGAGATTGTTGAAATTGAAGTTGTCTTGGATCAAGTGGCGTATCGCATTCCAAGAGGGCATCGGTTGCGTGTGGCTTTATCGCCAAGTTATTTTCCATTTGTGTGGCCAGATGATAAGGCTGTCTGCTTACGTCTGGAGGCAGGTTCATTGCAACTACCTGTTATGGAGGGTGAGGACGTGGCCGTAGCATTTGATTCTGCAAAAGGGGCGACAGGGATTGAGTTCAAACGGTATTCAAGCCGTCTTGAGAATAAGCAGGTTTTACGGGATGGGGATGTCTGGCGTCAGGAGATTATTGGCGATGATGGGTTAATTGAGAACCCGTTGACTGGATTAAAAACAGCGCAAAAAGTGCATGAGGTGTTTGAAATCACAAAAGGTGATCCATCTTCAGCACGGGCAAAGTTTGTTTGGAAGCGGTCATACGGGCGAGGGGATTGGATGGTGCATACGAAATCCCATGTTGTTATGTCGTCAAGTAATGGTCAGTTCTTAGTGGAGGCAAAGTTGGATGCGTTTGATGGAGAGCGTTGTGTTTTTTCTAAAAAATGGTCTCAGAGCGTTGCTAAGCTTTAGCATTTTGGACAATTTGCGGTGTATTTTTTCTGCGTGCGGGGCTGTTTGTTCATGTATAGCTAGTCGACCAAGGTTCACAGTGTGAACTTTCTGGAGGTTGCCCTGGGCGCGGACAGCGCACGTATGAAGGCGCGACAAATCCTCAATAAATTGCTGGAATTTGAAGGTAGGCCATTGTAAAGCACGAGGCTTCCCAACTTTTTAGATGATGTAGATCACAGATATAGTTGGTGAAAACAACACGGGTGATTGGTACGTGTTGAAGTCTAATTCCAATTGGGCCTCTAACATATTCTGGAAATTTATCAGGAAAGACTTGCACTTAGGGGTAATTCGCCGCACGCTATGCGAACAAATAATCTAGGCCATTTTGGGAGAGAGAGAACATGAACAATGAACTGAAGTATTTGGCTGGTAAAGCCGCAAAGGGTTTGGTGTCGCGCCGGGAGTTTTTGGGTCGTGCGGGTGCGCTTGGTGTGACCGCCAGTGTTGCGAATTCGATGTTTGCGAGTGCCACGAAAGCAGCATCGCACAAAAAAGGTGGGCATTTGGTTCAAGGTGTGGGTGGAGGTGAAAGCACTAATACGCTTGACCCTGCTTTGACGGCATCTTCGGTTCCATTTTTAAACCTACGTTTATTTGGTGACACGCTTTTGGGTACGGACGCTAATGGTCAACTTGACATGCGCTTGGCTGAAAGCTTTGAAGCTTCCGCGGATGCGCAGACTTGGCGCTTCAAGATCCGCAAAGGCGTTGAGTTCCACAATGGTAAAACAATGACGCCTGATGATGTGCTAAAAACAATGGAGCGTCACTCCAACGATGAGGCTAAGTCTGGTGCAAATGGCATTATGAAGGGCATTGATGAAATGTCTGTAGACGGTGATAACTTGGTGTTGAAATTGACTGCGCCTAGTGCAGATTTGCCGTACTTAATTGCGGATTATCACCTAATAGTTCAGCCAAATGGTGGTATGGACAACCCAGCCGAAGGTGTAGGTACCGGCGCTTATATTCTCGAGGCCGATGAGCCTGGTGTGCGACACTTGTGGAAAGCCAACCCAAATTATTGGAATGCTGATGGTGGTGCCTCCTACGATTCCACGGAAGTTCTTGTGATCAACGATGCAACAGCGCGTACTGCGGCGCTTCAATCTGGTCAGGTTCATATGATCAACCGCGTGGACCCAAAGGTTGCGGGTTTAATTGATCGTGCTCCTGGTGTTTCAATCCAGAACGTTGCAGGTCGTGGACACTACGTGTTCATAATGCACGCTGACACAGCGCCGTTTGACAATAATGAGTTGCGTATGGCTCTGAAGCTATCAATTAATCGTGCGGATATGGTTGATAAAATCCTGCGTGGTTATGGATCGATTGGCAATGATATGCCGATTAACAAAGCCTATCCCTTGTTTGACGCCAGCATTCCACAACGTGAATATGATGCCGCGAAAGCAGCGGAGCATTATAAAAAATCTGGCCATGATGGCTCGCCAATTATCCTGCGCGTTGCCGATGGTGCATTCCCAGGTGCGGTCGATGCGGCGGCTTTGTTCCAAGAGAGTGCGCGTGCGGCGGGTATTCCACTTGAAATCAAACGTGAGCCAAACGATGGTTATTGGTCCGAAGTTTGGAACAAACAGCCGTTCTGCGCATCCTATTGGGGAGGGCGTCCGGTTCAAGATCAGATGTATTCCACAGCCTACCTTTCTTCTGCAGATTGGAACGACACACGCTTTAAAGATCCAGAGTTCGACGCACTTTTGAACAAAGCAAAAGGTGAATTGGACAATGATAAACGTAAGGCGTTGTATTCGAAAATGGGAATGATGGTCCGCGATACGGGCGGTCTTATCTGTCCGATGTTCAACGACTTTGTTGATGCCGTATCCGATAAGGTGCAAGGCTATGAAAGTAACCCGAACGCTGAATTAATGGATGGCTTTGCAGCGATGCGTACGCACTTAGCGTAGGCTCAAATGCACCCTATATTTAAGTTAGTGGTTCAGCGCGTTGCGCTGAGCCTCTTTTTATTGCTTGCGGCGTCCGTGATGATTTTTATTGGCACGCAAATTTTGCCTGGTGATGTGGCTCAATCAGTTTTGGGGCAGTCGGCGACACCAGAAACTCTTGCCAATCTGCGTAAAGAGCTGGGTCTATATGATCCGCCTGTAACACGGTACTTCAACTGGTTGTTTGCCGCCCTTCAAGGAGATTTGGGCACCGCATTGACCAATGGACGAGATATTGGTGAAAGTTTAGGGAAACGACTTAATAACACGTTATTTTTAGCATTTTGGGCGGCGATTGTGGCTGTTCCATTAGCAATTTTTTTGGGTCTTGTGGCGGTACGGTACCAAAACCGCTGGCCGGATAAACTGATTTCAGGAGTCACTTTAACGTCTATTTCCATACCTGAGTTTTTGATCGGCTATGTTGTTATGTATTTTGTGGCTGTAAAGCTTGGGTGGTTTTCATCGGTGGCGATGATAAATGATAGTATGACTTTTTTGATGAAATTGAACGCCATTGCGTTACCTGTTTTTGTACTGACTTTGGTGGTCTTGGCACACATGATGCGAATGACGCGTGCTGCGATTTTGAATGTGATGCAGTCCGCCTACATCGAAACTGCTGAGCTTAAAGGTTTGTCGATGTTCACCATTATCCGCAAACATGCTTTTCCCAATGCCATTGCGCCGATTGTAAACGTTGTGATGATTAACCTTGCCTACCTTGTGGTAGGTGTAGTCGTGGTGGAAGTGGTGTTCGTTTATCCCGGTATGGGGCAGTATTTGGTGGACCACGTAGCTAAGCGGGATGTACCTGTGGTACAGGCCTGCGGTTTAATTTTTGCTGCAGTCTACATCGGGCTTAACCTTGTGGCTGATCTGGTATCCATCCTGAGCAATCCAAGATTGAGGCATCCGAAATGAAAGTACCTTTGAGTGCTATTGTTGGGCTATTTTTCACTGGCATATATTTTTTCATTGCTATTTTTGCGCCGTGGATTGCGCCCTATGGGTTGACGGAGTCTGTGGGGGACGTTTGGGAGCCAATGAGCCGAGAACACTGGTTGGGGACTGATAATATTGGGCGCGATTTGTTGAGCAGAATGATCTATGGTGGGCGGACTACCATTTGGATCGCGACAGCAGCAACTGTCCTGTCGTTCACGCTTGGGTCAATTCTTGGGTTCTTTGCGGCGGTGATTGGTGGTTGGGCTGATCAAACGATCTCGCGATTTGTGGACTTGATTATGTCTATGCCGAGCCTGATTTTCGCACTGGTTGTGTTATCTGTGATGCCCGTGACAATGTTTGTTTTAATCCTTCTGATGGGCTTATTGGACAGTACGCGGGTTTTTCGGCTTTCGCGAGCCGTTGCACTCGATGTTAATGTGATGGATTATGTCGAGGCAGCAAAGCTGCGTGGAGAGGGCCGGGCTTGGATTATTTTCCGGGAGATCCTGCCGAATGCTCTGTCACCACTAGTGGCTGAGATGGGACTACGTTTTATTTTTATGGTATTGTTTGTCTCTACCCTGTCTTTTTTAGGCCTTGGAGTTCAGCCACCAGTTGCTGACTGGGGAGGCATTGCGCGCGAAAATGGGCAGGGAATCGTTTACGCGGTTCCAGCTGCGTTGATGCCTGCTATTGCCATTGCGACGCTGGCGATTTCTGTCAACCTTGTGGCAGATTGGATATTAAACCGAACCACGAGTTTAAAAGGGGGGCGGGGATGAAAGCCATTTTTATTCAAGATTATGCTAGTTTTTTGGGTGAGACATGAGCAATCTGATGCTAAAAGTGCGCAATCTGAAGATAGGCGCAACGGTCTATCCACCTAATGCAAAACCTCATGACATTGAGATTGTGCATGGCGTTTCGTTTAATTT
>DLZA01000115.1:8800-8962 GCA_003447515.1 Paracoccaceae bacterium | reverse complement strand
GGGCAAAGCATTTATGTTCTTACTCGCATTTGCGATCATCCTATTGGGCTTATTGCGGAGAGTTAATGTACAAATTTTTATGTCTTGGTGGATGGTTGTGATGGCATTTTCGGTGATCGAAGGCAAATTTATGATAAGGACTCTTCAAGGGTTATTTGTTTT
>DLZA01000115.1:0-8444 GCA_003447515.1 Paracoccaceae bacterium | reverse complement strand
TTATTTCGGACTGGCGGCGTTGGTAAACAGCGCGTGGTTTTTTGGTTTGGGTGCTGTGCTTGGAGCTATTTTGGTTCTGCTGCGGACACCGGATTGGTGAGGCGATGAGCACAGCAGAAACATTTATTACCCCAGACGGGCGCACTATTGGAGCCGTCATGATGGAGATGAAGAACATTACTCTGCGTTTCGGTGGTGTGGTTGCGATCCAAGATATCTCATTTGATATCCGTGAAGGCGAAATTCGAGCGATTATTGGGCCAAACGGAGCCGGTAAATCATCTATGCTTAACGTGATTAACGGATTTTATCATCCTCAAGAAGGCGAGGTATGGTTCCGTGGAGCGAAACGACCTTCAATGAAACCTTACCAGATTGCAAAGCAAGGTATAGCACGGACATTCCAAAATATTGCTTTGTTTAAGGGTATGACGACTGTAGAAAACGTGATGACAGGCCGTCAGCTGATGATGAAGAAAAGCTTCCTCTGGCAAATGTTACGTGTTGGTCCTGCCATGACGGAAGAGGTGGAGCACCGCCGCCGTTGCGAAGAGATAATCGATTTTCTAGAAATTCAGCACATCCGCAAAGAACCTGTGGGCAGTTTGCCTTATGGTTTGCAAAAGCGAGTAGAGTTGGCACGAGCCCTGGCGATGGAGCCAAAGCTTTTGCTGCTGGATGAGCCAATGGCCGGGATGAACGTTGAAGAGAAAGAGGACATGAGCCGCTTTATCCTGGATGTGAACGATCAATATGGTACCACAATTGCTCTAATTGAACACGATATGAGCGTCGTGATGGATTTGGCAGACCGCGTGGTATGCCTTGATTATGGGAAGATGTTGGCAGATGGAACACCATCCGAGGTTCAAAAAAACCAAGCGGTGATTGACGCCTATTTGGGGGTAGAACATTAATGACTGATTTTCTGTATAGCATTTTTGTTGGTCCTTTCGCGGATATGATCGCGTTGCCTGACTTTCTCATGCAGGTGCTGTGGGAAGGGTTTGTGGCAGGGGTGCTTTATGCTTTGATTGCGCTTGGCTTTGTCCTTATTTTTAAAGCCTCTGGCGTATTTAACTTTGCCCAGGGGATCATGGTTGTGTTTTCCGGCCTCACTCTTGTCGGCCTCTACGAACTCGGTGTTCCTGCATTTATGGCGCTAATTATAACGCTAGGGGTGATGTATGTGCTCGCCTTCTCGGTTGAGAGGTTTGTGCTGCGAAAGCTGGTGAACCAGCCTGATATTATCCTGTTTATGGCAACGATTGGCTTAACAAATATTCTAATTGGTCTTGGTCAGTGGATCTTTGGTGGGGAAACCAAGACGATGATAACGGAGCAGCTTTGGCTGCCAACTGGATCGAGTGTTTGGGAACCAAATGGCGGCCTTGTGATCTTCCAGCACATCGATATTGCGGCAACTGTGATTGCTGTTTTGATGATTGTCGGGCTGGGCTTCTTTTTTAGCTACACCAAGGTTGGAAGAGCCTTGCGAGCGGTTGCGGATGACCACCAAGCATCGCTTTCAGTTGGGATTTCGTTAAACCAAATCTGGGTGATTGTGTGGTTTGCTGCGGGGATTGTTGCGCTGGTGACAGGTATAATGTGGGGCGCGCGCTCTGACGTATCTTTTTCCCTCCAAATCATTGCACTGAAGGCGTTGCCGGTTCTGGTGTTAGGAGGGTTTACGTCCATTCCAGGGGCTATTGTGGGTGGCCTGATAATAGGGATTGGTGAGAAAATATTTGAGATTTATTGGGGTCCATTATTTGGCTCTGGCGTTGAGGGGTGGTTCGCATATGTGATTGCACTGATTTTCTTGCTGTTCCGTCCACAAGGCCTGTTTGGCGACAAGATTATCGAGAGGGTGTAACAGATGTTTTACCGCGAAGCAGGGCAATACAATACGACGTATGAACAAGATCTTCAGGCGTTTCCGATTAAACAAGACAAGATCGGGATCGCGATCTGGCTGGTGCTTGCCTATCTATTTGTGCCATTTTTTGGTATTCCGGGATTGGAATATGGATTTGCTATGAATGCCATTATGATCCCTGTTCTGATCTTTACGATCACTACGATTGGATTGAACATTTTAGTAGGGTTCACAGGGCAAATTAGTCTTGGAACTGGTGCGTTTATGGGGGTTGGGGCTTATGCCTGCTATAAGTTGACTTCTTATTTTCCGGATACAAATATCATCATCCTTATACTGGCAAGTGGCTTTGTGTCCGCGATTGTCGGCGCGCTTTTTGGCCTACCATCCTTGCGGATCAAAGGATTTTATCTGGTTGTGGCAACGCTTGCCGCACAGTTTTTTCTGGAATGGTGCTTTATCCGCGTAGGTTGGTTGTACAATTACAATCCGTCTGGCGCGATCGAGGTCCCACAGCGTGAGGTGTTGGGCTGGATTGTAACCGGGGCCAGCGCGGAACCTATGACTCGGTATTTGGTTGTTCTCTCGATCCTTGTGTTTCTTGCTATCATAGCGGGCAACCTGACCCGTGGGCGTATTGGACGTAGTTGGATGATGATCCGAGATATGGACATTGCTGCAGAGTTGATCGGCGTGCGACCCTTAACGGCGAAGCTGTCTGCCTTTGCTGTCTCGAGCTATTTCATTGGTGTGTCTGGCGCGTTGATGGTTTTTATGTGGCTAGGGGCTGCCGAAGTGGAAAGCTTCGATGTAAATCACTCGTTTTTATATCTGTTTATGGTAATTCTTGGTGGGCTTGGATCCATCACAGGGTCGTTTATGGGAGCAGCGTTTATTTGGACCTTCCCGATTATCCTGAAAGAGCTTGGAAAAAGTTGGTTTGGCATCAATGCAACCGTGATGGAAAACGTCAGTCTGGTGGCTATCGGTGTGATGATTGTTGTGATTTTGATTGCAGAGCCGCACGGAATGGCCCGTTTGTGGCAGATCGTGAAGCAGAAATTAAGAATCTGGCCGTTCCCGCACTAGGGACCGTGCCGCGATGGGCCAGTAGCCAAACGAGGCCGTGCTGCTGGCAAAAGGAGAGGTCTCATTCACGGGTCGCCAACTTGGGGACCCATACTAGGGAGAAATGCAGATGCTAAAGAAGCTAATTGTAGGTGTTCTAGGGGCCGCTTTGGTCACGGGTGCATCGTATGAAACAGCAAAAGCGGAGGACACACTCTACGTGCCGTCATTGTCTTATCGGACTGGTCCATTTGCGGGTGCTGGTGTTCAGATTGCTAACGGTTTTGCAGATTACTTTGCCATGTTGAATGCTCGTGACGGTGGTATCGGTGGTGCTAAGATCATTATGGAAGAATGCGAAACAGCTTACAACGCGCAAAAGGGCGTTGAGTGTTACGAAGCCACCAAAGGTAAAGGAGCGTTGGTCTATAACCCATACTCCACAGGCATCACGCTTCAGTTAATCCCAAAAGCACCAGTTGATGAAATTCCAATCCTATCCATGGGCTACGGTCTGTCAGCTGCGGCGAAGGGTGAAACCTTTCCTTGGACATTCACATACCCAGCGTCTTACTGGTCGCAGATGTCTTCTATCCTGAAGTACATTGATGCGAATGGTGGTGTTAAGGGCAAAAAAATTGGCTTTATCTATCTCGACGTGGGTTACGGCAAAGAGCCTATTCCGCTCCTGGAAGCACTGGGTCCAAAAATGGGCTTCGAAGTGGCTTACTTTCCAGTTGGTGTGAAAGAAATGCAGGCGCAATCCGCTCAGTGGTTGAACGTTCGTAAAGAGCGCCCAGACTGGATGGTAATGTGGGGCTTTGGCGCCATGAATGCATCTGCGATTAAAGAAGCAGCAAAAATTCGTTACCCTATGGATAAGTTCATCGGTAACTGGTGGGCCGCCGCAGATGTCGATCTTCGCCCTGTTGGTGAATCCGGCAAAGGTTACATCGGCGCAAACTTTTCTGGCATTGGTACGGATTTCCCAGCTGTTCAGGACATGATTAAGCATGTTGTGGACGCGGGTAATTCCAAGGCAGATCCAGCAGATGTTGGTGGTGTCTTATATAATCGTGGCATGTTCAATGCTGTGATTGTGGCAGAAGCCATTGCAGCGGCTCAGAATGCTACTGGTAAGAAGTCCATTACTGGTGCGGATATGCGTGTTGGTCTCGAAACATTTGATCTGTCCGCGGCTCGTCTTGGCGAATTAGGCCTAGCTGGTTTTACTGCACCAATTAAAGGTGATTGTGCAGACCATGAAGGTGCTGGATCCGTGTTTATGCAGCAGTGGAACGGTTCTTCTTGGGATCAAATTTCTGATCCGATTGCACCGATGACGGATGAGGTTGGACCGCTTTTGACTGATGCGGCTGCGCAGTACGTGTCCGACAAGCCTGAGTGGAAAACACAGTCTTGTAATTAAAAATTTTTTCTGGCGTGGGCTTGCTTGCGCCAGATACCTAACTTGATGGAATTTGGCTCATGCTAGACAATGGACAAAAAGACGAAACCTTGTTGCAGGTGAGCAATATCGAAGTGATTTACAATCACGTCATCTTGGTTTTGAAAGGCGTATCTCTAAGTGTTCCCAAAGGTGGTATCACCGCGCTGTTAGGCGGAAATGGTGCAGGTAAATCTACAACGCTGAAAGCAATTTCGAACTTGCTATTGTCTGAGCGGGGCGACGTGACGAAGGGAACGATCGAGTACCGTGGTAAAAAAGTTGCCGGTCTGTCTCCTGCTGAATTGGTTCGCCGTGGCGTGATTCAAGTGATGGAGGGGCGGCATTGTTTTGGTCACTTAACCGTGGAAGAGAATTTGCTGACAGGGGCTTACACCCGCAAGATTTCAAGAGCTGCGTTGAAGGAAAGTCTCGAGTTGGTGTACGAATATTTCCCGCGACTGCGTGAGCGCCGTAAGTCGTTAGCCGGTTACACATCTGGTGGTGAACAGCAGATGGTGGCCATCGGCCGTGCATTGATGTCTACCCCTGAAACAGTGCTTTTGGACGAGCCGTCCATGGGGCTGGCGCCGCAATTGGTAGAAGAAATTTTTACCATTGTAAAAGATTTGAATGAAAAAGAGGGTGTGTCCTTTTTATTGGCAGAACAAAATACCAATGTAGCTTTGCGCTTTGCGCACTACGGATACATTCTAGAATCTGGCCGCGTTGTGATGGATGGGCCTGCGGCGGATTTGCGAGAAAATCCAGACGTGAAAGAGTTTTATTTGGGCATGTCGGATGAAGGACGAAAGTCGTTCCGTGATGTGCGGTCCTATCGGCGTCGTAAGCGGTGGTTGTCTTAACGTCGATACGTTTGAATGGAATAGTAAGCAGGGGGCTTCCCTCTGAACGGGAGAAACTTTGGCTCAAAAGAAATAGAGTTTGGAGTTGGAATGGAGGCCGAAGTGGGCGCTTTTTATGATAAGTTAGAGACCCGAAGCCTGGATCAACGGGCAGCTGATTTGGCAACTGATTTACCACTGCAAATTACTTTGGCGCAGACAAAAGCATCTGGCTACGGCTTGGCTATGGCCGATGTCGATGCAGCGGCGATTGTAGATATCGAGTCATTGGCTGAGTTGCCTGTATTGCGCAAGTCTGAGCTCAGTGCAGCACAGAAGGCCGTGGCGCCGCTTGGGGGATTTGCAGCACGTGCGGTGTCTGATTTTGATCATGTGTTCCAATCACCTGGTCCTATCTATGAACCTGGTGTTCGGGATGCAGATTGGTGGCGCATGGGACGTGGGCTATTTGCGGCAGGTATTGGCGAAGGAGACGTGGTCCAGAACTGTTTTTCCTACCATCTGACACCTGCGGGTATGATGTTTGAAAATGGCTGTGCAGCAGTAGGAGCAACGGTTTTGCCTGCGGGAGTAGGACAAACAGAATTACAGGTACAAGCTGCGTTAGCTTGTGGGGTAACTGCCTATGTAGGTACACCGGATTACTTAAAGATCATTCTCGATAAGGCGGATGAATTAGGTGTAGATTTGTCTGGCTTAACTAAGGCCTGCGTTGGTGGAGGTGCGTTGTTTCAGTCACTGCGTAAAGAATATGCGGACCGTGGCATCAGTTGTTTGCAAGGATATGCCACGGCTGATTTGGGGTCGATTGCCTATGAAAGCCCTGCTAGGGATGGTATGATTATTGATGAACGTGTGATCGTTGAGATCGTGACACCGGGCACGGGCAATCCTGTGGCTGAGGGTGAAGTTGGTGAGGTGGTCGTGACCACGCTGAACCCTGACTATCCGCTTATTCGGTTTGCAACGGGCGATATGTCTGCCATCATGTCTGGCCAGAGTCCCTGTGGACGCACCAATACGCGGATCCGGGGTTGGATGGGGCGCGCGGATCAAACGGCTAAGATCAAAGGTATGTTTGTACGTCCGGAACAAGTGGCCACTTTGGTAGAGCGTCATAATGAGGTTTCAAAAGTTCGCGTCGTAGTTTCTCGCGATGGAGAGGCCGATAAAATGCAGGTCATGTGTGAGGTGGATTCTCGTGCGAATGTGAACGCAATTGAAGCATCAGTGCGGGACGTATTAAAACTTCGTGGAGATGTATTTCTGCAAGACATTGGATCTTTACCAAATGATGGTAAGGTAATTGATGACCGACGTAACTACGACTGATCCTCTCGTGCGCGTATATTTGGGTGACACGAGGTGGAAACCTGAAGAATTCAAACATTCATAGAGCAAAATCTTTGCTGCGATTTTTTAGCTTTGATGGCCTTTTGGCCTAAGGTGGGGCTCTTTGGGCCTTCAACAAAACTTATCGCAATTTTAATCTGGTTCTTGCGACCGGCTGCTAAACTAAACTCGTCGAGATTATCGTAACGCAACTTTCAATAATTTAGAGAAAATATTGAAATAAAAAAAGGCCACAGAAAAAATCTGCAGCCTTATTGATTGAATTATTCGTAAATTAACCCTGGCGTGCCTTAAAACGACGCTGTGTTTTATTGATCACATATACGCGGCCCTTACGACGAACCACGCGACAATCCCGGTGGCGCGCTTTGAGCGAGCGGAGCGAGTTTTTAACCTTCATGGCCTTCTCCTTTTTTCGCGGCGCGCGGGGATGCGCCCGTTAGTTTTAGTTATGTTCATCCCGCTAGGAATGGTGGGCGTAACTGGGATTGAACCAGTGACCCCTTCGATGTCAACGAAGTGCTCTCCCGCTGAGCTATACGCCCTAATTCAAGCAACTGCATTTTCAGCAGAAAAATCGTATCCGCGTGCTATATTCGGAGTCTGTCCCGGGTTCAAGAGGTTTTGCATCTGATGCTTAGTAATGGTATCACAAGTTAACAAAAGAGACCGTTATGGAACCCTTCTCATATCATTTACATATACCAGACACAATCAATTGTGGTGCCGTGTTTTCTAGCCCGCATAGTGGGCGGGACTACCCGTCTATATTTCTCAAGAACTCGGCTCTGGACGCAGTAGCGATTCGCAGTTCTGAGGATGCTTTTGTTGATCAGTTGTTTATGTCTGCCGTCGAAAATGGGGCACCGCTTTTGCGGGCCTCAGCTCCCCGCGCTTATGTGGATTTGAATCGTAGCGCTGACGAACTGGACCCTGCCGCAGTCGATGGCGTTAAGTTGGTTGGTAGTAATCCACGTATTTCGTCTGGACTTGGAGTGATCCCGCGTGTTGTGTCGGAAGGGCGTGCAGTCATGCAAGGTAAAATTTCTGCAAAGGCTGCAAAAGAACGTTTGGACCTATTTTATCATCCATACCATGCTCAGTTGCGTCAATTACTGGATACCTCCCGCACCACTTATGGCAAGGTTTTGTTAATCGATTGCCATTCTATGCCACGTGAAGCACTGACTAATGTGAAAGGCCATTTCGGCCGTACGCCTGAAATTGTTTTGGGGGATCGATTCGGATCATCCTGCGAGAGCGCCTTTGTGGATGAAATCGAAGGTGCCTTAACAACTGCCGGCTTTTGTGTTGCTCGCAATACTCCGTTTGCTGGAGCCCATATCACTCAGGTTTATGGACGCCCTGGTTTGGGGCAGAGTTGTTTGCAAATCGAAGTGGACCGCTCGTTGTATCTTGACGAAAAGAAAGTCGTGAAATCAGGTCAATTTGAAGAAATACGCCAGCGTCTTTCGAGTGTTATTGCGCAAATCTGTGAAATGACCCGGTGGCCAACGCAGCTAGCGGCAGAGTAGGTTTCAGCTTGGTTCTAGGCTCTGTTTTGATGCCACAAATTAAGTTTTCTGCTGCAGTATTTTTCTGTTGTGCTTGCTTGCTCGGAACTGTCGGAGACTTTGGCAGTATGTGCAAAAGACAATAAAGTTAATTATTGGCACCTAAATGAAAAAATTGGTCCATGAGGAATGTTTCCGAAACTTGCAAAAATGGTGTAGATTTTAGAAAATTACGATTGCGTACAAAGCGGCTAATAGGCGTAGTATTGTAAAAAATAAACGGCTATCGCAACTGGCAAAAAATAATCACCTTTGAG
>DLZA01000177.1:1513-3372 GCA_003447515.1 Paracoccaceae bacterium | reverse complement strand
TGGCTAAAATGACAGAAAGATGCCGAAATGACAAAGACAAATTGGGATGAAAGTATCGAGCTGGATAAGTTGGCTGAGCTTTCAATAAAGACGGGAGTTGCACTTCAGCCTGGCCAGGATCTTTTAGTGACAGCACCACTCGAAGCAGCCCCACTTGTCCGAAGATTGGCTTATCATGCTTACAAAGCGGGTGCAGGGCTTGTTACGCCTTTTTACAATGATCCTGAAGTCGTATTGGCGCGATACCAAAACGCATCAAATGGCTCCTTCGATAAGGCTACTGATTGGTTGTATGAAGGTATGGCCAATGCATTTGATAACAATACGGCTCGCTTGGCCATCGTGGGAGAAGACCCGCTGCTTCTATCAGAACAAGACCCAGAAACTGTTGGTCGAGTCAATAAAGCTGTTTCAAAAGCATCATCTCCCCTTCGGGAAAGAATTACGCGCTTTGATGTTAACTGGAATATTATTGCTTGGCCGGGGGCTAGGTGGGCAAAGCGCGTTTTCCCTAATTTGAGCAAGGATGAAGCACAAGTGGCACTTGCAGAGGCTATATTTAAGGCGTCGCGCGTGACAACCCTAGATCCGGTCAATGCTTGGGCTATACACAACCGAGATCTTCGCGGACGTACCCAGTGGTTGAATGGAAAAAACTTTGCGGCACTACATTTTTATGGGGAAGATACTGATCTAACAGTGGGGCTCGCAGATGGTCATGAGTGGATGGGTGGCGCATCTGTTGCCAGAAACGGTGTCACCTGTAATCCGAATATCCCGTCAGAAGAGGTATTTACCACCCCACATGCATTGAATGTGAATGGTTATGTAAAGTCCACTAAACCGCTATCGCATCAAGGTACTTTAATCGAAGACATTGCTGTAACGTTCAAGGACGGTGTGATTACGGAAGCGTTTGCATCTACCGGTGAAGAAGTCTTTTTGAAACTTCTAGACACTGATGAAGGTGCGCGCCGTCTTGGTGAGGTGGCCTTAGTCCCAAATAGCTCACCAATATCTCAGAGTAATATCCTGTTTTATAACACATTGTTTGATGAAAACGCTGCATGCCATATTGCTCTCGGCCAATGTTATTCGAAATGTTTTAAGGATGGTGATAAGTTGTCTAATGATGATGTCGTAAACCGTGGTGGGAATAATAGTATGGTTCATGTGGACTGGATGATCGGATCTGTTTCAATGAATATTGATGGGTTGGATGCAGCAGGTGAAGTTACTCCAGTTTTTAGGAATGGTGAATGGGCATTATAGGCGCGCTTATGGCGCTGATGCACTAGGTAGGCGCTCATTTACACTAGTAAACAGGGCTTGATGCGTTTTTGTGTGAACTAGAAATCACGCCGCAGGACAATGTGGTCCGACATCGGCTCAATTATCATATCAATGATGATACATTTGCGGATATAGCGTTAGAAATTTTTGATGAATGGTGTTTTCGCGGCCTAATCGTGTAACCCTGGATCAAGAAGGGCCAGCAGATCGAGCAGCGTTTCATAATTTCCGGGTCCCAGCTTGCTCTTGAAGCCAGCAACGATTTGCATAGATTGTGCGGTGCGTTCGGTAATAATTTTTTGTCCTGCTGCGGTAATTTCAATGAGTTGCCGGCGCCGGTCAACTTTATCGCGGGTCTGGGTAATTAAACCTTTATCGCGCATCGTAGCCGCAATGCGCGTTAGGCTCGGAAATAACAAGCTGGATCTGTCCGCCAAAGTCGTAGTATCCAACATGCCGTATTCGGAAAGTACGCGTAAAACCCGCCATTGTTGTTCTGTAATACCTGTTTCAGCTAACATATCGCGAATAGGTGCCATCAAACCTTCACGTGCACGGATCAGTGC
>DLZA01000177.1:0-1124 GCA_003447515.1 Paracoccaceae bacterium | reverse complement strand
TATGCCTTATTTGCTGCCAAGTTAGGCTTGACAATGCAAGACTGAATTACTTACTTTTAAAAGATTAACATGTTAAGGAAATAACATGCCTCACTTTCAAATAGACTATTCTGCCAACCTTGAGGAGGTAGTCGACGTGTCGGCACTATGCGAGGCAATTCGTGCCGAGGCAGCTACAATTGAAACGTTTCCGGCTGCTGGTATTCGGGTGCGCGCCACTCGTGTTGATCATGTTGCAATAGCAGACGGGGGAACGAAACATGGGTTTATTGATTTATCAGTCCGCTTGCGTGAAGGGCGCCCTCACGATGTAAAGCGAGATGCGATTGAGCAGATATTTGCTACACTCAAAGATTTCATGACACCGGCGATGGCATCTAATTCCATCGCTTTGTCTGCGGAGATGCGCGACATCAATGCTGACTTATCCCCTAAATTCAGCACCATCCGCGACCATTTGGAGGATAACGTATGACTGCGCTAGATAATAATATTTCTAAGCTAAATGCTTATCTGGGAGGGTTACGTGAAACTGGTATTCTAAACCGTATTGCGGGCAAGGATGTCGCTGGCAGCGAGGGTGTGTTTCAAACAATATCTCCGGTTGATAAATCATTGATCTGTGAGGTGGCCCATGGATCAACTAGTGATATTGATGCTGCAGCAAACGCGGCGTCTCACGCTTTTGAGATTTGGCGTGATATGCCAGCCGCTGAGCGTAAAAAAATTCTAATTCGTATCGCAGAAGGGATTGAGGCGCGTGCAGAAGAGATTGCGTTATGCGAATGCTGGGATACAGGTCAAACAATTAAATTCATGTCTAAAGCTGCTCTGCGTGGAGCTGAAAATTTTCGCTATTTTGCTGATCAGGTTGTGCAGGCGCGTGATGGCCAACATCTTCAATCACCAACACTGTTGAATATCACAACCCGCAAGCCCATCGGTCCTGTTGGTGTGATTACGCCATGGAATACACCCTTTATGCTATCGACATGGAAGATTGCACCCGCGTTGGCTGCCGGTTGTACGGTGGTTCATAAGCCTGCAGAAGCATCTCCATTGACTGCACGTTTGTTGGTCGAAATTGCAGAAGAAGCTGGTTTACCTTCAGGTGTGTTGAACAC
>DLZA01000420.1 GCA_003447515.1 Paracoccaceae bacterium | reverse complement strand
CCAGTAGCAGAGCCGACAAAAGCTGAATTAGAAACTTTCTACACTGCTAATAAATTTAACTACATGACACCCCAGACCCGTGAAATTACTTATGCTTGGCTAAATCCTGCAGACTTATTAGATATTGTGGATATTGACGAAATCCAAATTCGGGACAGTTACGGCCTGCAATTTGATCGTTTTAACCGTGCAGAGCAACGTGCGATAGATCGTTTGGTTTTCCCTTCAATGGCGGAAGCGCAGGCTGCACGGGATCGAGTGGACACCTCTGAAGCAACCTTTGCCGAGATAGTGAGTGAACGAGGATTATCGGAAGCTGATATAAATCTTGGTGAAGTATCCCGCGACAATGTTAGTGCTGCTGCGGCAAATCTATTGTTTAATCAAACTAAAGTCGGTGTGGTTGGACCCGTTGATTCATTACTTGGCCCAGCGTTATTCCGCATAAACGCCGTGATAGAAGCTGATAATACGCCTTTCGATGAAGTTCGCGATGAACTTCGTACCGAGCTGGCAGGCGAAAGTGCTCGTCGGTTAGTGGCGGATCTCGTTGATGAAATAGCGGACGAGCTGGCCGCTGGTGTCGAGTTGGAAGAATTAACAAAGTTTGAAGGCCTACAAGTGGCTAAAATTAAATTCCATTTAAATAGCGATCATCCCATCGCCGGCTATGGTGCATTTCGAGCCGCCGCAAATGCTGCACAAGTGGGTGATTTTTCTGAGATCCTAGACTTAAGCGATGGTGGCGTTTTTGCGCTGCGCCTTGATAATATTGTAGAGCCAACGCAAATCATACAAACAGATGTGGGCTTGAAGCTTGTAGAAGACTTTAAAGCTGTGAGAATGAAAGAAGCTCTACTAGAATTAGCTGAACGTTTCAGGCCTGGTTTAGAGTCTGGTGGTAATTTGGATATTGTTAACGTCGATCTTTCAACAGTAACTAACATCAACCGGACTAGCTTCATCGAGGTACTTCCATCTGAGGCTATTTCAAAAGTCTTTGAAATGAATTTAGGCGATGTGTCCGTGATTGAATCGGACGGCACTGTTATCCTTGTACGCTTGATCGATATTGCCGATTTTGACCCTGACCGAGAAAATAACGTGCTTACGTTGAAACGTGTAAAGCAACAAATTGATGCGCAGATTTCTTTGGATATTTTAAATTACTATACCGACGCATTAGAAACTGAATCTGGCGTTTTGCTCAATCGTAACATTATCAACCAAGTTAACCTGCAAATGGCTGGCGTAACCCCAGCTACGTATTGATGAGCGCACTTGTACCCTCTTTCAAAGGTTTTGAATATAATCATGGTAGTGGTTTAAACCAGGTCGTTTATTCGCGCATGGTGGCTGACCTCGACACGCCAGTGTCTTTGATGCTCAAACTTGCACAGGCGCAAAAAGACAGTTTTATGTTAGAAAGTGTGACAGGCGGTGAGGTGCGAGGCCGTTATTCCTGCATTGGCTTCAAGCCTGATTTGATTTGGCAGTGTCGAAACGACAAAGCGCGGATCAATCGTCAGGCTCGTTTTGATGCACAGGCGTTTGAAACAATGGAAGCTGACCCACTTACTTCACTACGCAGTGTGATTGAGGAAAGTCATATAGACCTTCCAGATGATCTTCCAGCGATTGCGGCTGGGATTTTTGGCTATCTTGGCTATGACATGATTCGTAGGGTGGAGGATCTTCCTGACGTCAATCCAGACCCACTTGGTCTGCCTGATGCGGTTATGATGCGCCCATCGGTTGTAGTGGTTGTGGATGGCGTCAAAGGAGAAATAACCATAGTGTCCCCAGCTTGGGTGTCCAGTGGCCTGTCTGCTCGCGCAGCATACAATCAAGCAGCTGAGCGTGTTATGGATGCAATACGTGATTTGGAACGCCCTGCACCAACACCTCCGCCCTTTGCGGATATAGCATCATCAGTCGGAGAACCTACGTCGAATACTTCAAAAAGCGAGTACTTTGACATTATAGAAAAAGCCAAAGCATACATCAAAGCTGGTGATATTTTCCAGGTAGTTCCAAGCCAAAGATGGGCGCAAGATTTCAAACTTCCGCCGTTCAGCTTGTACCGTGCGTTACGCCGCACCAATCCAAGCCCATTTATGTTTTTCTTTAACTTTGGAGGATACCAAATTATTGGTGCAAGCCCAGAAATTCTGGTCCGGTTGAAAGGTAAAGAGATTACCATTCGCCCAATCGCAGGGACACGCCATCGCGGCAAAAATGAAGCAGAAGACCGTCTTTTGGAGGCTGACCTCTTGAGTGATCCCAAAGAGCTCGCTGAGCATCTTATGTTGCTCGATCTTGGCCGCAATGACGTTGGTCGAGTTGCCAAAATAGGATCTGTACACCCGACAGAGAAATTCATTATTGAGCGTTATTCCCATGTAATGCACTTAGTCTCAAATGTTGTAGGCGAAATTTCAGATGACCATGATGCCTTGTCCGCACTGCTAGCTGGTATGCCGGCTGGCACAGTATCTGGCGCACCCAAAATACGTGCGATGGAAATTATTGACGAATTGGAAAAAGAAAAACGTGGTGTGTATGGAGGTGGCTGCGGTTATTTCTCTGCTAACGGTGAAATGGACATTGCAATAGCGTTACGCACGGCGATTTTGAAGGATCAAATACTTTACAGTCAAGCCGGTGGTGGCGTTGTGTTTGACAGCGATCCGGAGGCTGAATTTCAAGAAACAGTAAATAAATCCAATGCCTTGCGGCAAGC
>DLZA01000047.1:4212-5153 GCA_003447515.1 Paracoccaceae bacterium | reverse complement strand
ACTTCTCTTTTGCCATATCGTGGCTCCTTCTTTTCTTTCGGATGGCACGATGAAACGCACCTTAAGGTTTTAGCAGGGCGGGATTAAACCCGCCGCACCGGTTATGCAAATTTCGCTTGAATCTCTTCCGAAATGTTCGATGGAACCGCGTCATAGTGCGAGAATTGCATCGTAAAGTTCGCACGACCAGAAGACATAGACCGCAGAGTATTGATATAACCGAACATGTTTGCCAGTGGCACGCGCGCGTCAATTGCAATCGCATTCCCGCGCGTATCTTGGCCCTGAACCATCCCACGACGGGATGTCAGATCACCAATTATACCGCCTGTGTATTCATCGGGCGTCACAACTTCCACCTGCATGATTGGCTCGAGCATTTTCGCGCCAGCTTTTTTCATGCCTTCACGCATGCCCATACGGCCGGCAATTTCAAATGCCATAACGCTGGAGTCAACGTCATGGTATTTCCCGTCGAGCAATTCAACTTTAAAGTCGATCACAGGGAAACCAGCCAAAGGACCACTATCCATGACGGATTCAATCCCTTTCTGAACACCAGGTATGTATTCTTTGGGAACATTACCGCCAACAACTTTAGACTCAAACGAGAAACCTTCGCCTGGCTCTGTCGGGATGATTACCATCTTAACTTCGGCGTACTGACCAGATCCCCCGGATTGTTTCTTGTGGGTATACGTAATTTCCGCTTCATGCGAGATCGTTTCACGATAAGCGACCTGAGGGGCACCAATATTCGCTTCAACTTTAAACTCGCGACGCATACGATCCACAAGAATGTCCAAGTGCAATTCGCCCATGCCCTTCATGATCGTCTGGCCACTTTCAATGTCAGTTTCAACCCGGAAAGACGGGTCTTCGGCAGAAAGTCGCTGAAGCGCGATGCCCATTTTCTCTTGGTCGGCTTTAGTTTTGGGTTC
>DLZA01000047.1:0-3882 GCA_003447515.1 Paracoccaceae bacterium | reverse complement strand
ACAGCAATCTCGATCACTGGATCAGGAAATGTCATCGTTTCAAGAACAACAGGATCGCTTTGCGCACATAGTGTATCACCCGTGGTTGTGTCTTTCAAACCACCCAAAGCGATAATATCACCTGAGAATGCTTCTGTAATTTCATCACGATCGTTGGAGTGCATAATCATCATGCGGCCAACGCGCTCTTTTTTGCCCTTTGTGGAGTTTAAGAACGTGTCACCCTTTTCCAATTTACCTGAATAGATTCTTGTGAAGGTTAAAGAGCCTACAAATGGGTCATTCCAAATTTTGAAAGCAAGGCCGGAGAATGGCATATCATCGTCTGCACGGCGGGCAATATCACGTGTTTCTGTATCGTCACCAGGCTTAAAGCCCATATAATCGACAACATCCAAAGGTGAAGGGAGGTAATCAACAACTGCGTTTAGCAGCGGCTGCACGCCTTTATTCTTGAATGCAGACCCACCTAAAACAGGAACAAATGCAATCGACAAACAACCCTTACGGATCAACTTACGTAGTGTTGGAACGTCAGGCTCGTTGCCTTCCAAGTATTCCATCATCGCGTCGTCGTCCTGTTCAACAGCGTTTTCTACCAGTTTGGCTCGCCATTTGTCCGCCTCTGCCTGAAGTTCAGGACGAATTGGCGCTTTACTCCAAGATGCACCGAGATCCTCACCTTGCCATAGCCACTCTTCCATTGTTACCAAATCAACCAAGCCTTCTAGCTCAGTTTCAGCACCGATCGGAAATGCGATGGGGACAGCGATCGCGCCAGTGCGTTCTTCGACCATATCAACGCACTTAAAGAAGTCGGCACCAATTTTATCCATTTTGTTTACAAAGACCATGCGAGGTACTTTGTAACGATCAGCCTGACGCCACACCGTTTCTGTTTGCGGCTCTACACCAGCATTGGCGTCGAGAACGCATACAGCACCATCAAGGACAGCCAAGGAACGCTCTACTTCGATTGTGAAGTCAACGTGGCCCGGTGTATCAATGATGTTGAAACGGTGTTTGGGGCTGTCAGCAGTCAAACCATCTTCAGTCCGCTCCCAAAATGTGGTCGTCGCCGCGGATGTGATAGTTATGCCGCGTTCTTGCTCTTGTTCCATATGATCCATGGTAGCAGCGCCATCGTGAACCTCACCAATGTTGTGCTCTTTCCCAGTGTAGTAAAGAATACGTTCGGAACAGGTTGTTTTGCCTGCATCAATGTGCGCGATAATGCCAAAGTTGCGGTACAATTCGAGTGGATATTCACGTGCCATTTGCTCGGACCTCTCTTACCAGCGATAGTGGCTGAAAGCTTTATTTGCCTCTGCCATTTTATGTGTATCTTCGCGCTTTTTAACTGCCGATCCGCGTGAGTTAACAGCATCCATTAATTCAGACGCGAGACGCTCTTCCATGGTGTTTTCGTTCCGCCCACGAGCAGCTTTAATTAACCAACGGATTGCCAGAGCCTGACGGCGCTCAGGGCGAACCTCAACTGGAACCTGGTATGTAGCGCCACCGACACGGCGCGAACGAACTTCGACCGCTGGTTGGATATTTTCCAACGCTTCGTGGAACACTTCTACTGGAGCACGCTTGGTTTTTTCTTCAACGCGATCAAGCGCTCCGTAGACAATAGTTTCAGCAACAGATTTTTTACCATCCAACATGAGGTTGTTCATGAACTTAGACAGTACGTGGTCGTGGAATTTTGCGTCAGGCAGAATTTCACGTTTTTCGGCGCGATGGCGTCTCGACATATCAGTATACCCTTACTTCGGCTTCTTCGCGCCGTATTTAGAACGACGTTGCTTACGATCTTTAACACCTTGCGTATCCAGCACACCACGCAGGATGTGGTAACGGACACCCGGAAGGTCTTTTACACGGCCACCACGGATCAGAACCACGGAGTGTTCCTGAAGATTATGACTTTCACCAGGGATGTACGAGATGACTTCAAACCCATTTGTCAGGCGCACTTTGGCGACCTTTCGCATGGCTGAGTTTGGCTTCTTTGGTGTTGTTGTGTAAACACGAGTGCACACACCACGTTTTTGCGGGCACGACTGCAAATGCAGCGATTTAGAGCGTTTAACTTTCGGCTGGCGCGGTTTGCGGATCAGCTGTTGGATTGTTGGCATTCGGTTACTCCCGTTATACCTATTTCAAACTCGAAATGGCGCTTGATCTATCGACCAAACACCGCGAACACCGCCGCTCGCACTATTGTGGATGAACGACCGCGGTTAAATACCAGAGGATCGAAGACTAAACTCGGATCATGACTGCCAGATTTGGCGAGAAACAATTGCCTCGGGTGAGCAATCGCAACTTGTCTCGGGCGTATAGGGGGAGTCGCAGAATGTGTCAACAGGTCTAGAGGTCGGAAGGGTATACTCGGTTCCAAATGCAAAACTTTAACCAACGAACGCAAGTTATGCTCAAATACTCGCCTCCGGTAGGCCTGTGACGCAACCCCGTTTGTATTATTTTTTGACTTTGAGGACCCATGATCGAGTCATATCAAAACATCTACAACCAGCCCAAATTCCTTGTAATGCTGAGTCAAATCAAACGGGACCGATACACCGATGGCTCAAATTTTTAAGCCAATTAAAACAGCCAAACCAATGCTAAAAGGCAACGATTTTTCGATATAATGAGATCAGTCGTTAAACCCAATGAACCGCGTTAAATTGTCAACAGGACGACGGCGTGACACAACGCTGTTTGCTTTAAAAGTATCATCAGGCCAGCCCATTGCAACACAGGTCATAATTACTTGATCGTCCGGAATTTTTGCATTTTCACGCACCACAGGCGATTGCATAATTCCTTGCCCATTAATGACACATCCAAGCCCCTTGGACCACGCTGCCAACGTCAGTCCGTAAGTTAAAGCGCCAAGATCGAAGTGCCCTATTGTGTCGTTAACTAGTGATTTATCCAGACACACAACAATTGAAACGGGCGCATCAAACTGACGAAATCCACGCATAACCCAATCTTGACGCATTTCTTGGTCGTGGCGTTCAATACCCATAGCCTCAAACAGCTGCACAGCGATTTCAATCTGCCGCTCGCGGTGGGGACCCTCATAAGCCGCATGGGCTGAAATCTCACGCACGGGAGGAATGCCCGCCAGCATGCGCTCAGCATTACCGTTTCGGACAGCCTCAAGAGGATCACCCGTCATCACATGCAAATGCCACGGTTGAGTGTTCATCGAAGATGGTGCGCGATTAGCGAGTGCTATGATTTCTTCCAACGTCTCACGCGACACAGCTTTATCAAGAAAACCCCTGATGCTACGCCGTTCGCGCATAGCGCTTTCTAATTCCATATTCCAACTCCCTCTACTTACACAAATACTGTCAAGCCATAATTGTGGGGTCAACCAATCCACAAAACATCGTTGCGTCGCCTAACGGTAATCCTTACGGTTGTACGCCCAACTTATCTATATCACCCTATCAAAAAACTCACTCACAATAGGCCACCAAGGTTACGTCTATTATGAATAATGAATTTGGCTTACAATCTAAGTATCACTGCATTGGTAACTTTCTCGGCATCATTGCAAAAGCTTAATCTTCGCCCATGAAAATGTCGAAACACTCCATTTCAAAAAGTAATGCCGAGATCTCTTTCTAGATGCATCACAAAAATTAAATGTCGGTTTTTGGTTTCACAATGGTTCAACGGGGCAGACCGGTGCCACAGAAATTCTTTATGGAAGCGCCCATCACAACTTCAGAATAGACTAAAAAGCAACAGGTGGCTCAAACGTTGATTTACTAAGTTCTAGAAACCCAAAAGATTACTACGAATTTATACAAATTTATGGGAAATTCTAACCACTTCAAGCATTATAAA
>DLZA01000102.1 GCA_003447515.1 Paracoccaceae bacterium | reverse complement strand
CCAGCCCAATATTCACCCAACCAAGCAGCCTGCTGATGCCCTAAATCGGACAGCTTGTCGTAGGACGCCTCATCTTTGGCACCTGTTTGCGCTTGTCCGTGACGGACTATAATAATTTCTGACATCTCCACGCCCTTTTATTTCGTGTCAGTTCTTCGCAAATAACATCTTGAACCACAAGCAATTCCCCTTGAACCACAGTCTCATCTGATTATAACCACAACAATTTGCAAATCCCGCCTAATCCATTGCTGCTTTGCGCGGTGATGTAACGCGGCCAAGCTTTGGGGCCAAATATGCCAAAAAGAACCGATATCGATACAGTGATGATCATCGGAGCTGGACCCATCATTATTGGTCAAGCGTGTGAGTTTGATTATTCAGGCGCGCAGGCTTGCAAAGCACTACGCGAAGAAGGCTATCGTGTTGTTCTCGTAAATTCGAACCCTGCAACAATCATGACCGATCCTGATATGGCTGATGCCACTTACATCGAACCTATTACCGCAGAGGTCGTTACTAGAATCATCGAAAAAGAACTCGCAATGCGGCCTGAAGAAAAACTGGTCCTACTACCAACAATGGGTGGGCAAACAGGCCTTAACACAGCGCTCGCGCTTGACGAAAATGGCACGCTGGACCGGTTAAACATTGAACTCATCGGCGCAGATCGAAACGCAATCGAGATGGCTGAGGACCGCAAACTCTTTCGCGAAGCTATGGATCGTCTTGGAATCGAAAACCCACGCGCAACAATTGCTGAGAGCATGGAAGACGCCATGGCCGCGATCAATGACGTGGGTTTGCCAGCGATCATTCGGCCCGCCTTCACTATGGGTGGTACCGGCGGCGGTATAGCCTACAATCGAGATGACTTTGAGAGAATTTGTGCAAGCGGACTTGATGCATCGCCAACCAATCAAATTTTAATCGATGAAAGCTTGCTAGGTTGGAAAGAATACGAGATGGAAGTTGTCCGCGACAAAGCGGATAACGCCATTATCGTTTGTGCCATCGAAAACGTAGACCCAATGGGCGTACATACTGGGGATTCCATCACTGTAGCCCCTGCTTTGACGCTGACTGACAAAGAATATCAGATGATGCGGACGCACTCAATCAACGTTCTGCGTGAAATTGGCGTCGAAACCGGAGGGTCTAACGTACAGTGGTCCGTGAACCCCGCCGACGGCCGCATGGTCGTAATTGAAATGAACCCTCGTGTGTCACGCTCATCTGCGCTAGCCTCCAAGGCCACAGGTTTTCCAATCGCTAAGATTGCCGCAAAACTGGCCGTAGGCTACACACTAGATGAACTCGATAATGACATAACTAAAGTTACGCCTGCGTCCTTCGAACCAACAATCGATTACGTAGTCACCAAAATCCCACGCTTTGCCTTTGAAAAGTTCCCGGGCGCCGAAGCAACGCTAACCACAGCCATGAAATCCGTTGGCGAAGTCATGTCAATTGGCCGTTCCATTCACGAAAGTATGCAAAAAGCACTTACATCAATGGAAACTGGCCTATCCGGCTTTGATGAAATTGTAGTCGAAGGTTGTCCAGCGCTCGACACCTACGTAAAAGTAAACGATCCAAATGGATCGCTTCCGTTCATCGAACGAGGCCGGGACGACGATGCCCAAACCGCCATTGACAAATCTGTTACGCGAGCGCTGGCCTTACAAACACCAGACCGGCTCCGCATCATCGCCCAAGCAATGCGTTTTGGCTTTTCAGATGATGAAATCAACGAAATCACATCCTTTGACCCGTGGTTTCTTGCCCGGATCCGCGAATTGATCATTATGGAGCACGACATCATTGCGAATGGCCTGCCTCAGGCGGCCATAGCCCTGCGAAGGCTAAAAATCCACGGATTCACCGATGCACGCTTGGCCCAACTATCAAACCAAAATGAACGCGATGTTCGCATCACTCGCACCAAGGCAGGTGTCACCGCCGTGTTCAAGCGCATCGACACTTGTGCCGCTGAGTTTGAGGCACAAACACCCTACATGTATTCCACCTACGAGGTGGACGCGATGGGCGAAGTGGAGTGTGAAGCTCGTCCAACAAATCGAAAAAAGGTTGTTATTCTCGGCGGTGGCCCGAACCGCATTGGTCAAGGGATCGAATTCGATTACTGCTGTTGCCATGCCTGTTACGCACTGACAGATGCTGGCTATGAAACCATCATGATCAACTGTAACCCTGAAACAGTTTCCACTGACTACGACACATCTGACCGTTTATATTTCGAACCCCTGACACTAGAACACGTTCTGGAAATCCTGCGGGTCGAACGCGAAAACGGCGAACTTCACGGAATAATTGTACAATTTGGTGGCCAAACCCCATTAAAACTTGCCAATGCACTTAGGGACGAAGGCATCCCAATCCTCGGCACTACGCCAGATGCAATCGATCTTGCTGAAGACCGTGAACGTTTTCAAAAATTGCTCGAAGAGTTAAACCTGAAACAGCCTTACAATGGCATCGCTCATTCTGGTGAAGAAGCATTCAAAATCGCCGCTGATGTTAAATACCCACTTGTAATCCGCCCTTCCTATGTACTCGGGGGACGCGCCATGGAAATCGTGCGGGACGATGTGCAGTTGGAACGATACATCAATGAAGCCGTTACCGTATCTGGCGATAGCCCTGTTTTACTCGACAGCTACCTGTCTGGTGCTGTCGAAGTAGACGTAGATGCCCTGTGTGACGGCGAAAGCGTCCACGTGGCAGGTATAATGCAACACATCGAAGAAGCTGGAGTACACTCGGGCGACAGCGCATGTTCTTTACCACCCTATTCACTAGACGCCGCAACCATCACCGAATTACGGGTTCAATCAGAAAAACTTGCGCTAGCATTAAATGTTATTGGCTTGATGAACGTCCAGTTTGCAATCAAAAATGACGAGATTTACGTCTTGGAAGTGAACCCCCGTGCATCCAGAACAGTACCTTTCGTAGCTAAAGCTGTTAACTCCCCCATTGCTGCAATTGCTGCGCGGATTATGGCAGGCGAAAAGCTCTCTGCCTTCAGTCTAAAATCTCCGAAGACAAAACATTATGCCGTAAAAGAAGCTGTACTTCCCTTCTCCAGATTCCCGGGTGTCGATACATTACTCGGACCAGAGATGCGCTCCACAGGCGAAGTAATGGGACTTGACAAAACATTTGCTCGTGCCTTTCTAAAGGCACAGATGGGTGCTGGGCATACGCTGCCCTCCGAAGGGACAGTATTTATGTCCGTCAAAAATTCCGACAAAACGCCACAGATGGTAGAAGCTGCGCAGATTTTGCATGACGCGGGCTTTACCATTTTAGCTACGCGTGGAACCGCTGGATTTCTTAAAGCAGCAGGCATTGAAACTGAGACCGTTAATAAAGTCTATGAAGGTCGCCCAAACATAGTTGATCGACTGCGCGACGGTGATATAGATCTCGTGTTCAATACAACCGAGGGTACGGCATCTATTGAAGATAGCCGCGAAATTCGATCCGTCGCACTTTACAGTAAAATAGTATACTATACGACTGCTGCAGCTAGCTACGCCGCCGCACAGGCAATCCGCAATATCCGCGAAGGTGCATTAGAGGTAGCACCCCTCCAAGAATACTAATGTACTGCAAATAAAAATTTATAAGAATTAGTGGAATTTCTGAGAGGAAACTTTCCCAGCCTATAATGAAATCTAAGTTTTTATAAATTAAGGAATTTATCGGTTTCAAAACTGGCAAGCCGGATCATAGGATTATGCTAAGACTCATTTTAACCAAAGTGCGCTGTATAAATGATTAGTATGTAATCAAAAAATTATGCA
>DLZA01000205.1 GCA_003447515.1 Paracoccaceae bacterium | reverse complement strand
TTGTGAGAGTGTTGAGAGGGCGGTCAGCGCGACAAGGCCCATAAATAGCGGACGTAGGTTGAAATGGCTAGCGCGTTTGAACAAATTTTGGCCGCAGAATACACCAAGGGAAAGGGGGATTAATACGAGTACTGCAGCTATTATTGCCTGTGAAGTGAGTAAGCCGAGTGAGCCAAAGCTTATCAGGGAGAGTGCGATGAGCGCCGCCGCGAGAGCTATAATGTTGGCGCGGGTGGTTTGTATGTCTTCACCACGTGCGATTATCGCTGTGGCGAAGATGGGACTGGCAATGGCAGTCAGGCCTTGAGAAAACCCTGCAAATGCTCCAGCTGCGACCAGAGTTTTGCGGTTGAAAAAGGTGGCAATGTGGTCCTGTTTTGCGAGGATCCCCAACATAATCAGCACAAAAAGGCAAAGAGCAATTTTCATAGGGGTCGGATCAATTGAGGTAAGCGCAAATGCTCCGATGGGAACAAATATCACAAATGTTAAAACCATTGGCATTGTGGTAGCAGCGTTTGCATGGCGGATCACGGAAGGTAATAAGAGGAGGACCACTGGTATTTCTGTAAGGGTGGCGATTACCACTGCTTGTGCTGGGTCAATAACGAATGATAAAACGGGAACAGAAAGTAGTGACGAGCCAAAGCCATTAAAACCACGCAAGATCCCTGCGAGGAAGAGAAATAGGCCGAGCAGGAGTAGCACGCAGGTCGGTGCGTTCATGAGCGGCGTATCAGGCATGTCCCGCAGTGGCCATGAACGCTTGTTCGAAGTCTGCAATCAGATCATCGATGTGTTCGATGCCAATAGAAAGGCGCAAAAGGTTCTCTGGAATGCCGCTATCGGGGCCTGCAACGGTGCGGCGGTGCTCGATCAGGGACTCAACTCCACCAAGGGATGTCGCAGGAATGAAAAGTTCTGCTTGTTTGGCCATTTCTAGAGCACGGATGTCCGCACCATTAATCAGGATCGACATCATACCGCCAAAACCGTTTTGCATTTGTTTTTTGGCTATTTTGTGGCCTGGATGATTTAGAAGGCCTGGGTAGAGGATTGTTTGCACGTCTTTGTGATTTGCAAAGTGGTTTGCAAAGGCCATCGCGTTGTTTGAGGTTTGCGCAAAGCGGACGTGGAGCGTGCGCAAGGATCGGATGAGCAACCATGCTTCGAACGCTGGAAGGATGGTGCCTTGAAAGCCACGCACTGAGCGGATTTCGTCCCATAATTTCAAATCTTTGCGGGCGGATAAAACACCTGCGGTGAAATCGGAGTGGCCACCCATATATTTGGTGGCAGAGTGGAATGAAATATCTGCGCCATGGGTGAGGGGTTGTTGGGTGCAAGGCGGTGCCGCGGTGCTATCCACCATCAGGATTGCGCCAGCGGCATGTGCGAGTTCGGCGGCGATCGCAATGTCAGTGACGGACCAATCTCCATTGGCGGGGGTTTCGATCCAAATAAGGTTTGTTTTACCTGGCTTGATTTGTGCGGCGAGCGCGTTGAGATCGCCCGCGGGGAAATGATCAAGGCTGATCACACTACGCGCAGCTTGGCGTTCGAGCCATTGCAAACCAACGTGGTACATCATGCTTTGAGCCACAACGTGAGATTGCGAGGGCAAGGCTTCTACCACAGCTACCGAGGCAGACATTCCTGAATTGAACAGCAGGCTTTCGTCTGCGCTCTCGAGCGTTGCGATAATGTCCTCAGCGTGGGTGGTTGTTGGGCCAGCGTACCGCGAATAGATATACCCCTCGCGCAGGTCGTAGTTTTCATCACGCGCGAAAGTTGATGTCGCTAACATGGGAGGAACGACAGATCCTGTTGTCTTATCGATGTGGCGCAGGGCTTGCGCAGCGTGGGTTTCTTGCGCGATGCTATTTTTCTGTTTCATTCAAGTACCGCGATAGGGTTCTACGTATTGCAGCGCCATGTCCCATGGAAAGAAGATCCATGTGTCTTGGGAGACTCCAGTGATGAAGGTGTCCACCTGTGGCTCCCCTTCTGGTTTTGCATAGACAGTAGCGAAGTGGGCATTGGGGTAGAGTTCGCGTACTAATTCCAATGTTTTGCCCGAGTCGACTAAATCATCCAGGATGAGGATCCCAGTGCCATCGCCCATTAGTTCAGTATCCGGGGATTTCAGAACCTTCGCTTCTCGGCGTTGGTCCGCTGCCCCACTTCCTTGTTGGTAGGACATGACCGAAATCGTATCAACAGTGCGGATATCAAGTTCACGTGCTACAATCATCGCAGGGGCCATGCCGCCGCGAGTAATGGCTACAACTGCGCGCCAATTCCCGTTGTCGGGTCCTTTTCCGTCGAGCCGCCAGGCAAGTGCGCGGCTATCGCGGTGAATTTGATCCCAAGAGATGTGGAAGCCTTTTTCGTGCGGCAAACGGTTTTCGGACATGGTAGCAGTGACTCGCATTCAAAGATGTTAATCTGTTGCTTACTACTATGGTGTGTGGGCTGTGGGAAGGGGTTGAGTTTATTATTCAGTCACAGTAGTTTTAAAACGTTAGCGATAACGTAAATAAGAGAGGGGTCTAAACATGACCTTGAATGCCAGATTAAACGCTGTCACCAACCGAATAATTGCACGGTCTGCACAAGCACGTGCGCGATATTTGACGCAAATGATGGAGGCGCGGTCTGAGGGTCCAAAGCGAACGCATTTATCTTGTGGAAATCAGGCGCATGCCTATGCACCTATGGAGTTTGACAAGAAAGCGCTGGTCACAGGTCGCGGTGCGAATGTGGGGATTATAACCGCGTATAATGATATGTTGTCGGCGCACCATCCGTTTGCGAGTTTCCCTAGTGATATTAAGAACGCACTGCGTTCTGTGGGGGCGACAGCCCAGGTGGCGGCGGGGGTTCCGGCTATGTGCGATGGGGTGACGCAAGGCCAAGATGGAATGGAACTGTCGCTATTTTCACGCGACGCCATCGCCATGTCGGCTGCCATTGGACTGTCCCATAATGTGTTCGATTGCGCTGTTTTTTTAGGTGTTTGTGACAAAATCGTGCCTGGCCTCGTGATCGCCGCAGCACGATTTGGGCATCTGCCTGCAGTTTTTTTACCAGCAGGGCCGATGCCTTCGGGGCTAAGCAATGACGAAAAAGCGCAAGTGCGGAAAGATTTTGCTGAAGGAAAATGTGACCGTGACGCGTTAATGGTTGCAGAAATGGCGAGCTATCATGGCCCAGGGACCTGCACCTTTTATGGCACTGCGAATACCAACCAGATGTTGATGGAGTTCATGGGATTACATTTGCCAGGCTCAAGTTTTGTTGCGCCGAACACTCCGTTGCGGGCTGCGCTGACTATGGAAGGAGCGAAGATTGTAGCTAATTTGTCTGATCTTGGAAATTCTTATTTGCCTGTGTCCGATATTTTGGACGAGAAGGCCTATGTGAACGGGATAGTAGGGTTGATGGCGACGGGGGGATCTACGAACCTGTTAATCCATTTAATTGCGATGGCGCGGGCCAGTGGCGTTTTACTTGATTGGGTAGATTTTCAAGATATCGCAGATGTTGTGCCACTTTTGACCAGGATTTATCCAAATGGGCTGGCGGATGTGAACCATTTCCATGCTGCAGGGGGACTTGCATTGGTGCTGCGTGAATTGCTGAACGCAGGGTTGTTGCACGATGATACGCAAACGATCGTGGGGCGTGGTTTGGCGCATTACACGAAAGAGCCAAAGTTAGTCGACGGTACACTGATTTGGGAAGAGGGGGCACCGGTGTCGCTTAATAAGAAAATTATTGCGACGTTGGAGGCCCCATTTCAAGAGACGGGTGGTTTATCGGCTTTGAGTGGTAATTTGGGGCATGGCGTGATGAAAACATCTGCTGTTGCACCTGAACGGCGAGTAATTACTGCGCCGTGCCGAGTATTTCATGATCAAATATCTGTGGTTGCAGCCTTTCGGGCAGGAGAGTTTACCCGTGATGTCGTCGTCGTCGTGCGTTATCAAGGACCAAAAGCGAATGGAATGCCAGAATTGCACGGGCTGACTCCGTGTTTGATGGCATTGCAGGATCGTGGGATCAGGGTTGCGCTGGTCAGTGATGGGCGCATGTCAGGTGCGTCTGGTAAAATACCAGCGGCCATTCACTTATCTCCAGAGGCCATTGACGACGGTCCGATTGCCTATTTGCAAGATGGAGACATCGTCACGTTAGATGCAGTTGCGGGTATTATATCGGTGGAACCAGGCGTGTTGAATCGAGAAATCACGCATCCTGATTTGACCGACTGCTTCGGCGTGGGACGTGAGATGTTTGGCATATTTCGCGAGCGCGCTGGTGCGGCGCGTGATGGTGCTAGCGTATTTGAATTTTAAAGGATTGAAAATGATTACGGCAGTCGAAGCAAGTATGCGGAACTTGGAAGTGCTCAACATGGCTCCTGTGGTGCCGGTATTAGTGGTGGAAGATGTGACTAAAGCTTTTGATCTGGGAACGGCTTTGGTTGCTGGCGGTTTGCCTGCATTAGAGGTTACATTGCGTACAGATGGAGCGCTGGATGTTATTGCTGAAATGGCACGTGTTAAGGGAGGGTTTGTCGGTGCGGGGACGTTGCTGACACCGCAAGATGTAAAGGAGGCAAAAGCCGCAGGAGCACAGTTTGGGGTGTCACCAGGCGCGACGGATGTTTTGATTGCTGCTTGCGAGTCTATGGGGCTTCCACTGTTGCCAGGTGCCGCCACCGCAAGCGAGTCTATGAGATTGCTAGAAAAAGGCTACTCTGTGCAAAAATTTTTCCCTGCAGAGGCGTCTGGTGGAGCTAAAGCCCTTGGTTCCTTCGCGTCACCCTTGCCGCAAATAAACTTTTGCCCAACGGGTGGGATCTCAACAAAAAATGCTTGTGATTACCTATCGTTGTCAAACGTAATCTGCGTAGGCGGATCTTGGGTTGCACCAAGGGATTTTGTCATCTCGGGTGAGTGGACCGCGATTGAGGCTTTGGCCAGAGCTGCATCTCAACTTTAATGGTTATTTGCGCCCTGTCACTACATCGATGTCTGGTGCGTCTTCGGCCTTCATTCCAACGACGTGATAGCCTGAGTCCACATGGTGGTTTTCGCCAGTGACGCCAGAAGATAAATCAGAGCAAAGGTACATGCCTGACTTACCTACGTCATCTGTGGTCACGTTGCGGCGAAGTGGTGAATTTAACTCGTTCCATTTCAATATGTAGCGGAAGTCACCAATTCCAGAGGCTGCAAGGGTCTTGATCGGACCGGCGGACAGCGCGTTGACGCGGATATTTTTTGGGCCAAGATCCATCGCAAGGTATTTCACAGACGCTTCCAGGCCAGCTTTTGCGATGCCCATGACATTGTAATGTGGCATGACCATTTCCGCACCGTAATATGTCAGCGTAAGCAAAGCTCCGCCGTCTGGCATCATCTTTTCAGCGCGTTGTGCGACGGCTGTGAAGGAATAAACAGAGATATCCATCGTCATGCGAAAGTTGTCTTGGGAGGTATCTACATAACGACCCCTAAGTTCGTTTTTGTCAGAAAAGCCGATGGCGTGAACGACGAAGTCTAGCTTGCCCCACTTGGCTTGCAGAGTTTCAAACAAAGTATCGATAGAGGCGTTATTTGTCACATCACATTCAAGCACCAATTCGGAGTTTACAGACTCGGCTAGTGGCTTGACTCTCTTACCAAGTGCACCGCCCTGGTAGGAAAAAGCAAGTTCTGCGCCCTGGTCGTGGCAGGCTTTGGCGATGCCCCATGCAATTGATTTGTCGTTTGCGACACCCATGATAAGGCCGCGTTTGCCTTGCATCAGTCCAGAATTCATTGCCTGCTCCTAATTCGTCTTTAGGCTTTAAGCATGTAAGCCAAGGTACGTTGAGCTGCAAGTCTGTGGTTCATGGTTATATTTTTGGGTTTGTGAAGCAGGTGTGATGCATCAACGAAACATTTGAGCACCTTTCTCTCAGTGATACTTAGGTAAAGCTTGATTTGAGCATCAAAATAATGTGGGGTAGAATTGCAGCCAGGGACGGCAGAAAATATAGAGTATCGAAATGAAACCAGTAGAATTATCTTCAGACCGCGTTGGCGTTTTTGCTGGAGATGATCCCTTTGTAATCTCTAAGGCCTGGCTGGAAGAAGCGAGGTCCACTGAAATAAATGATCCGAATGCAATCGCCCTATCGACAGTTGATCAAGACGGTTTCCCAAATGCGCGAATTGTTTTGTTGAAAGACATTGAAGATGACGGGTTTGTGTTTTTCACGAACTACACAAGTACAAAAGCATCTGAAATATTGGAATCTGGGAAGGCTGCATTTGTGATGCACTGGAAGTCTCTGCGCAGACAAATCCGTGTTCGTGGGGCTATATCGAAAGTTACTGATGCGGATTCGGATGTATATTTTTCGTCGCGAAGCGTTTTTAGTCGTGTAGGGGCGTGGGCAAGTGATCAATCATCTCCTCTCGAGAACCGGGCTGCGCTCGAGCAGCAAGTGAAGAAAATGACTGCAGATTTGGGGGATGATCCGCGGCGTCCACCACATTGGGGTGGGTTCCGTATTGCGCCGATTGAAATCGAGTTTTGGTGCGATGGCCCTGATCGGTTGCATGACCGCTTCACATGGCGTCGTGACGCGGATCAATTTAATTGGGTTGTGACGAGGCTGAACCCATAATGTCGTTACGCCGTGGCTGGCCCAGCGAGTGCAATTGACGCCATCATTAAACATAATGGAACATGGGTTACTGATTTTGGATTCGGAATATCGGGGTTATTGATGCACACATTTATGAGCGATGGTGGCTTTGTCCGAAGTGGAGCAAGAAATGGTATCAATGACGGGCCTTCTATAGTGGTTTGATAGTGCCATAAATTTCGAATTTATAATTGGTGACGGGTGTGGACGTGACATCCCGTTGCATGTTGAAGTGTTGCTTAACTACGTGCACAGTTCCACAGTTCCACAGTTC
>DLZA01000416.1 GCA_003447515.1 Paracoccaceae bacterium | reverse complement strand
ACGATCCAAGCTGCTTCAAGCTGTCATTGTAAGACGACCAATTCTTGGTCTTGTACTTCGTAGGGGCCAACTGCTCATCCCACTCAGCTATCACGCTGGTTTCATACAGTGAATCACATCAGCCCATTTATGCAACAAAGCCACAAAAATGAACAAAATTGCGGAAGAGTTGAAACTTTTGTTTTAAGAAGTCCTACGAGTCCACGTCCAAAGAGCGGAATATTACCCCTTTTTGATCGTAGCCTGGGTCAACTGAAAACAGAGGTTGTAAGTGCAATAAGCAGAATTGGATATCAGCCAGAGGCAATTTTTTCTTTTGAATACGATGATTACTCAATCTGCTATATTTTTACACATTTTTAACCTTTCGGAAAAAATGTGACGTAAAGCAGCGCCAAAATATACACTGTGGTGACTATGGTAGCACCAGAGAAAAGATAAGTAAAAGGATCTAAAAATATACTTTCCATCGTGGTAAATCTCCATTTGGGCGGCGAATAGATTTCATGACAATTGTTAGTGCAATTTCTTGTCGTTAAACTTGATTGACATCACAGCTTGGTAAAGAAATTGATCCAGATCAAATCTTGAAGAAAGTCTAAATGTATTCGATCAAAAAATTACCAGGCCTGTGTTTAAGTGAATTAATTTACTATTGGGTTGGATTAATTTTTGTTGAAAATTTGTCTAGATAATTTGCTATCACCCTTATCATTCCTCTGGCCTCTGGATAGATTATTAATTGCCCACTTTCATAACTGCAGACTTCTGAAAATCTCTCCTTAAGCTTGCAAAGCGCAATTTGAATTTCAGTTTTTTGTTGGGGAAATTCACTTATCAATTGCGAGCTGCTTACGGCAAAGTAGCACATTAAGCTTTCTATCAATTTCGCAATTAGTTTGTCGTGATCGTTCAACACATAGCCTTTGCAAATGATTGGTCCAGACTGAAATATCGATTGAGTGTAATCTGATGTAACCGGATGGTTTTGAACGTAACCTTGGGGGAATTTGGATATGGACGAAGCACCGACACCGATCAAAACTGAAGAGGTGTCTTCGGTGTAGCCTTGAAAATCTCGCTGTAACCGGCCTTGCTTTGCAGCTTTGGCCAATCCATCGTGAGGTTTTGAAAAATGATCTATACCAATTGGCATAAAACCTTTTTCCACAAAGAATTTTTGTCCTTGAACAAAAAGCTCAAAACGTGCTTGATTGTCAGGCAGCAGGGTTGTGTTTATCATTACCTGACGTTTTGACATCCAAGGTACATAGGCAAAGCCACACAGTGCAATGCGATCCGGATCTAGGGCCGCGACCTTTGCGAGAGTGCGCTTGAAACTGGCTTTGGTTTGATAAGGCAAACCATAAATTAAATCCACATTTAAGTTTTTAACTTTACTTCTTCTTAAAATTTTTATTACGTTCTGTGTCTCACCATAAGACTGTTTTCTGCCAATTGCCGTCTGAACTGTTGGTTCGAAATCCTGCACCCCAATACTGGCGCGATTCATACCAAAATTTGCAAAGGTTTGGAGAACATCTTCTGATGCATCAGTCGGATCGATCTCAACTGAAAATTCGAAGTTCGCACTGGGCTTGAACACGGTGAAAATTTTTTCAAGTAACTTAGTTGCTAGATCAGCTGGTAAAATAGTTGGCGTACCACCTCCTAAACTAAGTCTAATTAAATTTGGATACTGTGGCAAACTTTCAGAAATAAGATTTAATTCCTGACATAATGCTTGCACATAAAGGTGCAGTGGTCCCAAACTGGTGATGCCTTGGGTTCGGCATGCGCAAAACCAGCAAATTTGTTTGCAAAATGGGATATGAACGTACAGGGATATAGGCTCATCAGACGCCACTTGGCGCAACCATCTACCTTGTATGAATTTATCTATATTGTCGTGAAAATAATTAACTGGAGGATAACTGGCATACTGCGGCACTCGCGCAGAAAAATGTGTTATGATGTCTTGTTGTAAAGTCTGTTTCATTTGCTTATTGTAGTAATTATCAAATGGACCAGATTGATACAGATCAAGCAAATGAATATTTTTCCAAACACACATATACAATGTATAGAGTGTCCGATCCGCCATCGGGCAGTCTGTGCGCGGTGCGATGAGAACGAACTTCTCGTACTTGAGAAAATGAAGTTTTACAAAAATTATGTCGCCGGCGAACCAATTCTATGGCAAGGCGATAACTTTGATTACGTCGCTTCAGTGGTGCAAGGGGTGGCAACTCTTGGTAAAACACTTGAGGATGGGCGAACCCAATTAGTTGGTCTTTTATTTGGGTCGGATTTTATTGGCCGACCTGGTCGTGAAAAAATTGATTTCGATATCTGCGCTGTAACCGATGTTACTCTTTGTTGTTTTCGAAGGGAACCGTTCGAAGCGTTAATTTCTTCCACTCCAAGCCTCGCGGATCGTTTGGCAGAAATGGCACTGGATGAATTAAATGCTGCACGCGAGTGGATGCTTCTGTTAGGGCGAAAAACAGCGCAGGAAAAAATTGCGACATTTATAGAAATGCTTGTGAGAAGGCAGCACAATGAAAGTTTGCATGGTATGAAACCAAAATTATCCCTACCACTAACCAGAGAAGAAATTGCAAATTATCTAGGCTTAACTATCGAAACTGTCAGCCGTCAGATCACTTCGTTTAAAAATAAAGGTATTTTAGAGTTTTCAGATCGCAGAAACTTTAAAGTTAAGGACATGAAGGCGCTTAAGCTAGCAACGGGAGATGACACCGAGGGGGGAGTGATCATCTGATCTCCCATTATTGATTTATATCAATGAGTGTATTTACCAATAACGTGTTTACTGCCCTGACTAATGAACACTCTGTAAAAAGAATGATCAATAATCGGGAGCTTCAATGGATTATCTCAAGCTATTGGTACTTGCGGCAGTAGCGTTCATTGCAGCTATGGCGGCCAATTGGGCCTTAGATTTGGCCTTTCAAATGCATGCATTATTGATACTTTTGATTGCATCTTGCGTATTCATACGAATTTTGAGACGAACAGGATCAGGCCCAAGCCACAAACAACCGTTACGCGGTTATAACGATAGCATTGTAAGGGCCGGCGTATTTGCTACTGTTTTCTGGGGGTTGGCTGGGTTTCTGGTTGGAACATTTATAGCTTTTCAACTAGCTTTTCCTATATTAAATTTTGATTGGGGGCAACCGTTTACCAATTTTGGCAGGCTTCGACCTCTACATACCAGCGCTGTTATATTTGCCTTCGGCGGCAACGCTTTAATCTGCACTTCCTTCTACGTGGTGCAGCGTACCAGCGGCGCACGGCTATTTGGTGAAACACTGAGCTGGTTTGTATTCTGGGGATATCAGATTTTCATAATTTTAGCAGCTACTGGGTATCTTTTAGGGGCAACCCAGTCAAAAGAATACGCAGAGCCAGAATGGTATGTTGATATCTGGTTAACCATCGTTTGGGTCAGTTACCTCATCGTTTTCTTGGGCACAATTTTTAGACGACAGGAAAAACACATCTATGTCGCTAATTGGTTTTACCTAAGCTTTATCGTCACAGTCGCGATGCTGCATCTTGTCAATAATATCAGTATACCAGTTAGCATTTGGGGTTCAAAATCAGTCCAGTTGTTTGCGGGCGTGCAAGACGCCATGACACAGTGGTGGTATGGTCATAACGCAGTTGGTTTTTTTCTCACCTCTGGCTTTTTAGGAATGATGTATTATTTTATTCCAAAGCAAGCGAACCGGCCAGTCTACAGCTATAAACTTTCTATTGTTCATTTTTGGGCGCTTACATTTCTCTATATTTGGGCAGGCCCGCACCACTTACATTATACAGCTTTACCTGATTGGGCCTCAACTCTTGGTATGGTTTTCTCAATAATTTTATGGATGCCAAGCTGGGGAGGGATGATCAATGGCATTATGACGTTACAAGGTGCATGGGATAAGCTTAGGACAGATCCTGTACTTAGAATGTTCGTACTCAGCCTGGGTTTTTACGGTATGTCGACTTTTGAAGGGCCGGTTATGTCAATCCGGGCCGTTAATTCGCTCTCACATTACACCGACTGGACGATTGGGCACGTGCATTCAGGAGCCTTGGGTTGGAATGGGATGATCACTTTTGGAGCAATATATTTTCTAACACCCCGCCTTTGGGGCCGTGAGAAAATGCATTCGATCGCGGCAATAAATTGGCATTTCTGGCTCGCGACTATCGGTATTGTTCTTTATGCGGCCTCAATGTGGGTGACTGGCATCATGGAAGGCCTGATGTGGCGAGAGGTTAATGAGCTTGGGTTTCTAGTGAACTCTTTTGCAGACACGGTTGCTGCGAAGTTTCCGATGTATGTGGTTCGTGGGATCGGAGGCATGCTCTACCTCGCAGGTGCAATAATTATGGCTTGGAATTTTGTACGAACTATTTCTGAGCCAAAACCGCTGCAGAACAACACACATATGCGATACGTGGAGGGCTGAATGTCGCTGTTATTAAAACATCGTATTCTAGAAAAGAGTCCAACTTTATTGCTCATCTGTTCACTTTTGGTTGTAAGCATCGGAGGAATTGTTGAAATTGCACCATTGTTTTGGCTAGAAAACACAATTGAGAAAGTCGAGGGGGTACGACCTTACTCGCCACTGGAACTGACGGGACGAGATATTTATGTGCGCGAGGGCTGCTATGTTTGTCACAGCCAGATGATCCGTCCGATGCGAGATGAGATAGAGCGCTACGGCCACTATTCTTTGGCGGCAGAGTCGATGTATGACCATCCATTTCAGTGGGGCTCTAAACGTACCGGGCCAGATCTAGCAAGAGTGGGAGGACGTTACTCAAACAGATGGCATGTGGATCATATGCAAGACCCGCAATCCGTTGTACCCGAATCCATCATGCCTAAATATGCTTTTTTACTACTTAAAAGGATCGATGCTGACCATATCCGTGATCTACTGGCGACGCACCGTTTGGTTGGCGTACCCTATACCGACGCACAGCTCGAATATGCAGTGGCAGATTTTTATGATCAGGCCAACCCAGATGCCAACATTAACGGACTATTGGCAAGATATCCTGGCGCGTCAGTAGGAAATTTTGATGGTCAAGGAAAACTGACCGAGATGGATGCGCTGATTGCCTATCTGCAAGTCTTAGGAACTATGGTCGATTTTTCGACCTTTACACCTGATGACAGTCGATAGGTGGTGCAGATGCAGACCTATACAATACTACGCGAACTCGCAGACAGCTGGGTCCTTCTGGTAATGTTCATTGGCTTTATAACGGTGGTTCTTTGGACCTTGCGGCCCGGCAGTCAAAACACCCATGAAGACGCAAGCGATATTCCAATGCGAAATGACCAATTACCCATCAGTGAGAGTGTCGAAAAGAAAAAACTTAATGATGAAAATATGTCCCAAGAGGAAAGTTCACGATGAGCGAAAAGTCGGAGAAAACCCCTGTTGCAGAAGTTGAGACAACAGGGCACCGTTGGGACGGTATAGAGGAGTTGAATACACCACTGCCGCGCTGGTGGCTCTGGACATTTTACGCTACAATTTTTTGGGGCTTGGTTTATGTGGTGGCCTATCCTGCAGTGCCATTTAAAGAGAGTTCTTCAAAAGGGTTTCTAGGCTGGTCAACTCGCGCAAATCTAGCCAAGGAATTAAAGCACCAAACTAAAAAATACGCTCATTTAGATCAAATATTAATCACTACTGACTTGGGTAAACTGCTGAACGATCGAGAGTTAGTCCAATATGCGCTAGCTCGCGGTTCTTCAGTTTTCATCAGCCATTGTTCACAGTGCCATGGTGCCGGTGCAGGCGGGGCGTTTGGATACCCAAATTTATTAGATGATGATTGGCTGTGGGGTGGTTCAATCGAGAACATCGCTTATACGATAAACCATGGGATCAGAAACACAACTGACCCCGATTCACAAATTTCTGAAATGCCCGCTTTTGATCAAACATTAAAGCATGATGAAATAGTAACCCTTGCACAATATGTGATTAGTCTAGCAAAACTGGAAAACGCTGGAGAAAAAACTCCTGAAAATGAATTATTTTTAGAGAATTGTTCGGGCTGCCACAGCGAGAATGCGACAGGTGACGAAACGCTGGGGGCGCCTGACTTGACAGATGCCATTTGGCTTTATGGATCCGACATAGTTTCTGTCAAAAAAACGATTTCCAGCGGTCGATACGGTGTCATGCCGGCTTGGGGTCAACGGCTCAGTCCAGCTGATTTGCGTTCAGTGTCCGTTTACGTACATGGGTTGGGCGGTGGTGAGTAAGGCCAGTGCTGCCGAACCACAATCGCTACTACTTAGAGCGCATAATAATAACCATCTGCGCGGGTGAAAACATGAAGTCCCCAACTGTGAGCGGTATATGACGTTAAAGCCTAACCCAATAAATTCTCTTTATATCGCTCAGGAGCCTGTGTTTCCAAAGAGGGTTGATGGATCGTTTCGACGCCTGAAGTGGGTGGTTATGATAATCACACTGACCATTTATTATCTGGGTCCATGGATACCTTGGGATCGTGGTCCAAAATTACCGGATCAGGCTATACTAGTTGATTTGGTACATCGCCGTTTTTACTTTTTTTGGATCGAGATCTGGCCGCATGAATTTTATTTTGTCGCGGGCCTTTTAATAATGGCGGGCCTCGGGCTGTTCTTATTCACATCGGCGTTGGGTCGAGTGTGGTGCGGTTATGCCTGTCCACAAACAGTTTGGACAGATTTATTTATTCTGGTCGAACGTTGGGTGGAGGGTGATCGCAACGCTCGGTTGCGCTTGTTTCATGCCAAATGGACATTGAAGAAGTGGCGATTGCGATTAATCAAATGGATGATTTGGATCGTTATTTCGATTGGAACTGGTGGCGCTTGGGTGTTCTATTTTATGGACGCTTCGGATTTGATGCGAGATCTTTGGGCATTTAATGCAAATCCAGTTATGTACGGCTCTATCTCTTTTCTCGCCCTAACAACTTTTGTTTTTGGTGGATTTATGCGAGAACAAATCTGCATTTATATGTGTCCCTGGCCGCGGATTCAGGCTGCGATGATGGATGTTGAGACGCTTACTGTTGCTTACCGCAGCTGGCGTGGAGAGCCGCGCGGCAAAAAACGTCTAAGCGAGCACGGTGATTGCATCGATTGTAAGGCCTGCGTGAACGTCTGCCCAATGGGCATTGATATCCGCGAAGGGCAGCAATTGGAGTGTATTACCTGTGCGCTGTGCATTGATGCCTGCGATGATGTGATGGCTAAAATAGGTCGTGATCGAGGGTTGATCGATTATCTGGCGCTTGTGGATGAAACTTACGAGCGCTCTGGAAGGCCACCAGTGGCAGCTTCGAGGCATATCTTGCGCCTGCGCACGTCACTTTATGGCGTGCTGTGGTCCCTAATCGGAATTGGTATGGTTTACGCGCTTTTCATCCGAAGTGATATAGATGTTACTGTGCGACCAGTTCGGAACCCAAGCTTTATCGTCCAATCAGACGGTACAATTCGCAATATCTACGAAGCTCGCTTGCGCAATAAAGCGGGCGAGGATCGGCTGTTTCATCTGAGTATCGGAGGTGGCGAAGATTTCGAATTAAAGCTCGAAGCTTTGGGATCGGACGTCGCCGTAAAAGTACCCGCGGACAGCACATACCTTCAGCGGTTTTACCTTAGTGTTCCACGGGATCATCCCGCGGCTAAAGGTTCGCTCACGCCACTTAAGCTTTGGGTTAATGACGTTTTTAGTGGCAGTCGTGCATCAAGTAAAACAATATTTAACGGAGTGAAAAAATGACGGAAAGACCTTTGACAGGCTGGCATGTTTTCTTGATCTTTTTCATGCTTTTCACCGCTATTATTTCTGCAAACGCTCTTCTCGCATTTCACGCTGTACGCAGTTTTCCAGGACTAGAGGTGCAAAATTCTTATATTGCCTCTCAAAACTTTGAGGAAAAAAGATTTGCTCAAATTAATCTGGATTGGACGGTCAAATTAAAAACAACAAATAATCAACTCGATGTTGCCTTTAGTAAAGGTAGACTTCCAATAACACCTCTTATCGAACATGCACAGCTGTCTCGGCCGGCGGGTATGCACGATGATCAAGCACTCGATTTTGTCTATGATGGACGTCATTTTACAACTCTTGTTGACTTGCAAGCTGGGCGATGGGTTTTGCGGCTTAAGGCTAGATCTGAGGATGGTACATTATTTCAGAAGCGTTTTGTTTTCGAAGTTCCCAAATGAGCCTAAACTCATCTCCTACCAATTCCCCTAATATCTCTGGAAACACCCATGCGATGGGATCTTCAGACCCCAAGACAGTTTTTATCTCTGTGCCGGGTATTCGATGCGCGGCGTGTATAGCAAAGGTAGAAAGCCAGCTCGAAGCAGTTGAGGGCGTTTCTCGGGCACAGGTCAACTTGTCACGAAAGCGAGTTGAAGTCACCACGGCTTCTTTGCCGGTTGAATACCTTATTAATCGACTTGCGGCTGTGGGTATTGAGGGCCATGCACTGAACGCCTCAATGACATCTGCTTCAAAAGACTACGAAGCCCAAAAATTGTTAATACGTCTTGCCGTTGCCGGGTTTGCCATGATGAATGTAATGCTTTTATCAGTTGCAAACTGGTCTGGGGCCAGCGGAACAATTCGCGAATTATTTCATCTAATTTCAGGAACAATCGCCCTACCGGCCGCGCTTTACTCGGCTCAGCCATTTTTTAAAAATGCTTTGGCAGGGGTGAAAACCTGGTCGTTGAACATGGATGTGCCGATCTCACTGGCAATACTGCTAGCATCTGTTTTGTCTCTTTATGAAATGTTAAACAGTGGTGAGAAAATTTATTTTGACGCCGCTTTGTCATTGACATTTTTTTTACTATTGGGACGCTATCTGGACTACATGACGCGGAAGAGAGCGCGTTCTGCAACGGAAGACTTATCAGCTTTGGAGGTTCACTCGGCTGATCGTATAAGTAATGGCCGAGTCGAACAGGTGGCTACAAAAAATTTGAAGATTAACGATGTAGTACAGGTCTCATCTGGCATGCAGTTTCCCGTCGACGGGTACCTTCAAAAAGGATCTACGCTAATTGACCGTTCGATGCTGACCGGTGAAACCATGCCAATTCTAATTTCAAAAGGTGCGCGAGTACACGCAGGCGAAATTAATGTTGGAGCTCTAGCTCAAGTTTCTGTTTGTGCAGTGGGGCGTGACACCACCATGCAAAGATTGTCTGAGTTGATCTCTAATGCAGAAAACCCCAGCAATAAATATACTAATCTAGCAGACCGAGCTGCACGGATCTATGCGCCAGCGGTTCATATTTTAGCAACAACTGCATTTGTGGTATGGTTATGGATTAGTGGTGACGCACGCCTTGCGCTGAATATTGCAATTGCGGTTTTGATTATAACCTGCCCCTGCGCACTTGGACTGGCCGTGCCGGCGGTAAGCATTGCAGCTATTGGTAAATTATTTAGCAAAGGGTTCTTAGTCAAAGATGGAGATGCACTGGAACGTTTAGCTGAAATAGATACGTGCTTATTTGATAAAACAGGAACTTTGACGCTAGCGTCGTTTCAAATGGCAACTAACCATCTGTCGGAGACCGAAAAGTCTATAGCGCTAGCACTTGCCCAAGGCTCGCATCACCCGCTTTCAAAAGGTCTAGCTGCTGCATTGTATAATATCGAGCCTGCGGAGGTAGTGGAAATTGAAGAAATTATCGGCTCAGGTATGAAGGCACGCTACCATGGTGAGGTGGTAAAACTTGGCAGCACGACTTGGCTAGGAGCAAATCATAAAGGTTTGGGGTTAAAGGTTGGAAATCAAGCCCCCAGAAATATACCGACACGAGAAGTACTCAGGCCCGGAATTCAAAAAATGATTATTGATATGAAAAAACTTGGCATCAGCCTGTGCATTTTGAGTGGAGATCATGCTGAAAATGTCAAAAATATGGGGGAAAAACTGGGAATTACGACTTTGATCCCCAATGTAAATGCGGAGGAAAAACATACCTATGTGTCAAGTTTGACCGCTGAAGGCCATAAAGTTTTAATGGTGGGTGATGGTTTAAATGATACAGCCGCTCTAGCAACAGCCCATGCATCGATTGCGCCAGCGAGTGCGCTTGATGCCTCTCGCAACGTAGCAGATATAGTGGTTTTAAGCCAAGATTTTAGCAATTTGGCCTCTGTTATCATTACCGCTAAAACAGCCATCCGACTATCTAAACAAAATTTTTTAATCGCGGCTTGCTACAATATTATAGCTGTGCCGCTAGCGCTTTTGGGCATGGCTACGCCCCTTATTGCTGCGATTGCAATGTCTGCTTCATCTCTTACCGTTTTGATGAATGCGTTCAGATTGAAAAGTATAAAATGAATATACTAATAATCTTAATACCAGTTTCTTTATCCCTTGGCATTTTAAGCTTACTGGCATTCCTCTGGACGGTTGTTTCCAGCCAATATGATGATTTTGATGGGGCGGCTGAAAGGATGTTGATCGATAAAGATTTAAAGGAATACAAAAACAGCTGAATTAGGACCTAAAATCAATTTTACAAACAAACCTCACGGAATGATGATTAACGCGCGCCTACGAAAATTTGACGAGTCGATTTCTTGAATTCATTCTTTGGTTTTTGATGATGAAACTTGAGACCCTATTCATCACGCATAAGCCTGCTTGCTCGCATTTACATAAGCTCAAAATATTATGGTTGTGAAAGTAAGATGCGGTATCGTGGGTTGTGTGCTCCCGCAACCAACAAAAATAACGCCAAATCAATGAATTGGCGTTATTTGCGTTTTAGGGCGCATTCTGACATGTAATTAATTGCCGGGTTCTTTGTCGCTTTAAATCTTTGTGTGGCTTTTACAAATT
>DLZA01000043.1:1280-7888 GCA_003447515.1 Paracoccaceae bacterium | reverse complement strand
ATCCGTCACGGCATTCCGATCCTTTTGGTCAATGAGGCACGCGCGCTCAACTGACCAGCACTTGGTTCACACATTCTACCATGAGGCATCAGTTAGTGGTTTTTTAGGTAAGCTCATCATATGTGGTGACATCTAAGCTCATATCATTTCAACATAGCAAGCGGATGTAAGCCTGTTCCTTCGAGGCCGTACTAGATAGCGCGGCCCTGCATCAACCGCGGCAAATCGCCAGTAAGTCCAGCCGCTTGTCGGATCATTGTGCGCCGTACCGACGGTTTGTCATTCACAACACCCAACGCCAAATTCCGCATACCTCGCATCAGCAAGTTATTATTGGAGAATATACGATTAATTCCATCGGTAGCGGCTGCCAGCAGTGCTACATCAAACCTTCGCCATTGTTGGTAGGATTGTAGCGTTGTCAGCGATCCAATATCTTGCCCCCGGCGCGCCGCCTGTACGAGAACCTCTGCTAGGGCCGCAATGTCACGAAGTCCAAGGTTTAAACCCTGCCCTGCCAATGGGTGAATCCCATGGGCCGCATCTCCCACCAAAGCCACACGATCCGCAATAAAAGATTGTGCCAGTGAAAGGCCAAGCGGGTATATAAAACGCTTTCCCGCCAGCCGAACGTCTCCCAAAAACTCCCCGAAGCATGGGCGTAGACAGGCCAAATATTCCGCACTAGATAGCCCATTTATGACATTTGCTTGCTTTGTTCTTTCGGTCCAAACAATTGAACTGCGATTGCCAGGCAGCGGCAAAATCGCCATCGGCCCCGCCGGCATAAACAACTGATGGGCAGAACCCTGATGCGGAAGTTCATGTTCTACTGCGCAGACCAGTGATGACTGCGAATATTGCCAGCCAGTGCGCCGAATACCTGACCGCTGAGCCACAGCGCTCTGCCGTCCATCACAGCCAACCAGAATCCTACCACGCAACACGCGCCCATCAGCAAGCCTCACCGTCGCACCAGCCATATCAACCTCATGATGAGCAACCTTCGCCTCGGCCATATGTGTTACACAATCTGTGGCTGCGAGCTTATCCAGCAATATCCGACGTAAAAATCGATCCTCAATCATATGCCCCATCGGACCTTCTTCAATCTCGCAATGGTCGAAATGCACAAAATACGGCGATGCGCCTTCTGCAGGTTTCCCATCCGACACAGTAATATCTAGAATAGGTTGGCTTTTGTTCCGCACCACATCCCAAACACCGAGCGTGCTCAACATCCTTTGAGAACTAAGCGCAACAGCATAGCTACGTCCGTCAAAAGCAGCATGCTTGCGTTTATCGACAGGAAGCGTATCCAAGATGATGCTCTCAAACCCCACTTGAGCGAGCGCCAAAGCAAGCACCGTGCCGTTCAACCCACCCCCAACAATCAAGATATCTGTATCGAATTTCATAATCCTAGATATGCTCCAATTGTTGGGATTGTCCACGGGTCATTACGCCATTACGCTTTACCAAACAAAAAAGGATTCCCTAATGTCAGACAAATGGCTCACCGCAACCGCAAGCGACCTTGGTCGTGGTATCGCCGCGGGCAATGTAGACCCGATCGCGCTGACAGAAAACTATCTTAATGCTGCCGAAACCCATGAGTTCAGTACCCGCATCTACACCCATATCACTCGTAAACGTGCCATAATCGAGGCAGCTGCCGCCAAAGTACGCGCCGACAATGGCCTGCGTCACTCACTTCTTGACGGCGTACCTATTTCATGGAAGGACCTCATTGATACAGCCGGCATAGAAACAAAAGCAGGTACCAATCTTCTGTCAGGTCGCGTTCCAAAACAGGACGGCGAGTGTCTTTCCAATGCTACCCGTTCAGGTCTGGTTTGCATAGGTAAAACTCATATGTCCGAACTTGCGTTTTCAGGGCTTGGCGTGAATCCGATTACGTCTACCCCACCCTGCGTTAACGACCACGACGCCGCTCCAGGCGGGTCATCATCAGGCGCTGGAGCATCCGTGGCTTTTAACACCGCAGCCGCAGGCATTGGATCAGACACAGGTGGCTCGGTTCGTATTCCAGCTGCGTGGAATGATATTGTTGGATTTAAAACCACCTCAAGTCTCGTTTCTCTTAAGGGCGTAGTTCCTCTGTGCGAATCTTTTGATACCATTGGCCCTCTATGCCGTTCCGTTGAAGATGCCGCTCACCTGATCGCTGCTCTTACAAACGGAACCGCACCCGACCTGGCAAACTCTACTCTTGCTGGCCGCCAACTAGCTATTTGCAAAACTACCACTCTCGATGATCTGGAACCTAGCGTTGCAAAAGGTTTTGAGACTGCTATCACAATGCTTTCTACCGCTGGCGCAAAAATAATCGAACTTGACATTCCCTTTATGCCAGAAGCGTTAAGCCTGTCTGCTGCACTCTTCACAAGTGAAGCATATGCGCAGTGGAAAGTTGAAATTGAAGCGAATCCAAACGCCATGTTCCCTGAGATACTTGAACGTTTTAAAAGTGGTGTTAGACACTCTGCCGTAGATTACATACGCAATCAAAAACGGATGATGCAATTACGCCGCGAGTATGCAGCGGTCACCGCCCCATTCGACGCGGTGCTCGCACCGACATCACCCATCATGCCGCCAAATTTGAAACGATTGGACACGGATAGTGCATTCTACAAACGCACCAATCTTCTGGCTCTGCGCAACACGCGTATAGGTAATTTAATGGGCCTCTGCGCACTGACCTTACCTACCTCAGAAGAAAGTGTTGGCCTTATGGCTATGTCCAGCCCATTTACCGAAGCAAAACTACTGCGCATTTGCACAGCGATGGAAAAAGCAATCAGCTTTTAGGACAAAAAAGCCACATATCTGCCACCTTTAATAAAAGACGTTTGGCGCGGCCGCTTCTTTTGGCTACTGTATAGGTAATCGGGGCATAAGACCCCAAAGACCTGAGGCAGATATGCAATTTCCAGAGCGGTTTTCGGACCTGCCAGAATACGCCTTCCCGCGCTTGCGCGCCCTGTTGGATACTCATCCAGCAGGCGGTGACGTGTTAGCCATGTCACTGGGTGAGCCTAAACACCCATTCCCTTCCTTCATAACTGAAGAAATACTTAAAAATGCAGCAAGTTTTGCCAACTACCCCCCAAACGATGGGGATCCAGAACTACTGTCAGCTATCGCGAGTTGGGTGAAGCGCCGTTTTAACGTGTCAATCAACGCAAATAAACAAATACTCGCCCTAAATGGCACACGCGAGGGGCTATTCAACGCATGTATCGCGACGTGCCCAGAACTCAAACATGGCAAACGCCCAAACGTGCTAATGCCAAACCCATTCTATCAAGTTTACGCTCTTGCCGCGATAACCGCAGGGGCGCTTCCCATATATGTGAACGCTACCGCTGACAATGGCTTCCTACCTGATTTTAACACCATGTCGGCAGCCACACTCAACGACACAGCAATTGTTTACCTGTGTTCCCCATCAAATCCTCAAGGGGCTGTAGCCACACCAGAGTACTGGCGGGAACTTTTAAAATTGGCCGAGCAACACGATTTTAAAATTCTTGCTGACGAATGTTATTCTGAAATTTATCGCCACAAAGCTCCCGTTGGCGTCCTCGAAATTGCAGACGAAATAGGCGCAGATCCAGAACGCGTGATTACATTTCACTCGCTCTCAAAACGCTCAAACTTGCCAGGTCTTCGTTCTGGCTTTGCTGCCAGTGGCCCAAAGAACATCAACGCGATGAAACAGCTTCGCAACTATGCGGGCGCACCACTACCATTACCGCTGCAACGAGCAGCGACTGCTTGCTGGAACGATGAATCCCACGTTGTTGAAAACCGCACACTTTACGGTGCCAAATTTGCCGTAGCAGATAAAATTTTTAGTGACTTAGACGACTACTTTCCACCTCAAGCGGGGTTTTTCCTTTGGCTTCCAGTCCAAAACGATGAAGCGGCAACATTGAGGCTGTGGAAGAAATCTGGTGTCAGGGTCCTTCCGGGTAGTTATTTAGGAAGACCGGTCGACGGCCAAAACCCAGGGCACGGTTACATTCGCGTCGCTATGGTCGCACCAATTGATGAAATGACGCGCGGATTGAAAGAAATCCACCGTCATTTATACGAGGGATAGGAAAAATGGCGTACCAAACACGATCGCGGAGCCCATTGTTGGACACGCACATGCAAGAGGCGATTCAAAAACGGGGTCGTGAGCTTATGGGACTGGGATTGGTGGCTGTGTCATTCATCTTCGGCGCAATGCTGTGGTCCTACTCACCAACCGACCCAAGTTGGTTCTCGGCAACATCCACCCCTGCACAAAACATACTTGGCTCGTTTGGTGCTAGCATCGCATCAAAACTAATCTTAGCCATCGGCTGGGCATCTTGGTGTTTCCCACTTCTATTTTTCACATGGGGCTGCCGCTTTATTCTGCACATGGGCGACAACCGGTTGCTCAGCTGCGCCACCTTAATCCCTGTTTTCCTTGCACTTAGTACTATTTTCCTTGCAACACATATTCCACCTACAATTTGGAAACACGGCTTTGGTCTTGGCGGCCTTTCTGGCGATGCTGCTCTCGGTATCCTCATGGACATCCTACCATTCAATTTAACGATGCGGTTATTCATTGCGTCTTTCGTCCTGGGTATACTTTTCATGGTAACAGGATTGTTTACACTTGGATTTTCTAGACCAGAGCTACGTTCGATAATCCATTATTCGATAATTGCAATGGTCCTAACCTATGCATCTATCGTGAAGGTTTTGGGTTTCGTGGTACGCGGTAGCGCCAAGAATGCAATAGCTTTTAAGGCAAAAATTGAAGACCGCCGCAGAGCCAGCGCCGATGGGGAAGTAACCAACAAATTGCATATTTTAAAAAAAGAAAAACCCAATAGCACAACATCAGACGGGTCCAGCACAACTGCAAAATCTTGGCCCCTACCACAATTCAAAATCCTAACCCTCAACAAAATAAATTCTGAATCAGAGAATACTGATGTTATGGAACCTATGGCTGAAAAAGATGAATCTGATCGCGTACGCAATCGAATCAATGACGCTATAGAATCCAAGATCCTGCGTTCCCGCACCACGCCCATTTCTGAACAGCCAGCCATACCCGAAAATGTCCTCCACGAACTGCCAGGTAACGAAGAACCAAATACACCCGCGCTTGGTGGCGCATCCCGTGAGACGCATCAAGAGCCAATGACAGACTTTACATCAATACAGCCTACTATGCCCCATGAGGAACTGACATCTGTTGTAAAGCCGCGTCTCCAAGTCCCTTATCAACAAAGCAAGAAGGCTAAAGCTGAAGCACAACCAAGCCTATTTAAAGGTCCAAATTTAAGTTACGAAACGCCACCACTAGAACTTCTTGCAAACCCAACTACTATCGTACGTCATCAACTATCCGACGAGGCACTAGAAGAAAACGCACGCATGTTGGAAAGCGTACTTGATGATTATGGTGTTAAGGGCGATGTTGTATCAGTACGCCCTGGGCCTGTTGTCACAATGTATGAACTAGAACCTGCTCCAGGCCTTAAAGCGTCCCGAGTAATAGGCCTCGCCGATGATATAGCACGTTCCATGTCAGCCCTATCTGCACGAGTTTCAACCGTGCCGGGCCGTTCCGTTATTGGTATTGAACTACCAAATGAAAACCGCGAAACCGTGCTGCTACGTGAATTGCTGTCATCCCGCGATTATGGCGACGGTGATCATGGCCTACCTCTCGCACTTGGTAAAGATATTGGCGGTAAATCTCAAATTGCAAACCTTGCAAAAATGCCTCACCTGCTTATCGCAGGTACGACTGGTTCTGGTAAATCTGTGGCTATCAACACGATGATCCTATCACTTTTATACAAACTCTCACCAACAGAGTGTCGCATGATTATGATAGATCCTAAGATGTTAGAACTGTCTGTCTATGATGGCATCCCCCACCTTCTGTCACCTGTTGTGACCGATCCCAAAAAGGCCGTGGTAGCGCTAAAATGGGTCGTGGGAGAAATGGAAGAACGCTATCGCAAAATGTCCAAAATGGGTGTGCGTAACATCGGTGGATACAATTCCCGCGTAGAAGCATCGCTCGCCAAAAATGAGGATTTTACCCGCACCGTGCAAACAGGATTCAACGGCGATACGGGCGAACCAATGTTTGAAACCGAAACATTCAAACCCGAAAAGATGCCATTTATCGTCGTTATTGTTGACGAAATGGCTGACCTGATGATGGTCGCTGGCAAGGAAATCGAAGCCTGCATTCAACGTCTTGCCCAAATGGCTCGTGCGTCAGGAATACACCTCATCATGGCAACTCAGCGTCCATCCGTGGATGTGATCACTGGCACAATCAAGGCTAACTTTCCGACCCGGATTTCTTTCCAAGTAACTTCCAAAATCGATAGTCGCACCATCCTGGGTGAAATGGGCGCCGAACAACTACTCGGTATGGGCGACATGCTCTATATGGCTGGTGGCGGTAAAATAACCCGTGTACACGCACCTTTCGCATCAGATGAAGAAGTAGAGGAAGTAGTGAATCATCTCAAACAATTCGGTGAGCCTGAATATGTAAATGGCGTTGT
>DLZA01000043.1:0-901 GCA_003447515.1 Paracoccaceae bacterium | reverse complement strand
ACCGATGGCGAAAACGCCCTGTACGACCAGGCCGTAGCTATCGTAATCAAAGATCGCAAATGTTCAACAAGCTACATCCAGCGAAAACTGTCTATTGGTTACAATAAGGCAGCCAAACTAGTTGAAGAAATGGAAGACCAATGCGTTGTGTCCCAAGCCAACCACGTGGGCAAACGCGAAATTTTGATTCCGGAACAGCATTGAAGCAAGCTGCCACTTTATCAAAAAAATAGTAGCTACTTGTCCAAAGGTGGGGTTTTTTCGAAGTGATTTTACGCCTATATTAACTAAATGAAACGTAGACTATTTCTTGGAGGCGCTGCGGCGCTCTCACTCACAACCCCCGCTTTGGCCAGCACCAGACCTTTGTCACTGAGCGAGATTTCTAAATACCTGAATGGCCTCAAAAACGCTAAAGGACCTTTCACGCAAGTGAACCCCGATGGTACGCTTTCCAAAGGCACCCTCTACGTAAAACTCCCAGGACGAATGCGATTTGAATACACCGCACCCAATGATACACTTGTAATTGTAAGCCCTAGCCGAATAGCAATTTTTGATAAACGCTCTAACGCAGGACCGCAGCAATACCCGTTACGCAAAACTCCATTGCATACCATTCTAAAAAAGAACGTGAACCTCAACGAAAGTGGCGTGGTAACGGCACATCATCATGACGGCACCTACACTAGCATCACGACCAAAAACCCAGAAAACTCAGGCTTTGGAAATTTGGAACTGATGTTCACAGAAAAGCCAACACAACTGCGCCAGTGGATCGTCACAAACGAAAGCGGGCAAAAAACGACGATAACTTTGGGAAAGTTAAGTACTAAGGTTGAAATCCCTGGCCGCCTCTTTGATATCGATCGCATCGCTAAAGAAAACGAAACCCGCTAAA
>DLZA01000267.1:1122-2995 GCA_003447515.1 Paracoccaceae bacterium | reverse complement strand
CTTAAACCTGGAGAATAAACATGGAATTTATGAATGATCTGGGCAAATTACAGAGACTTATGGCCTCTAGCAGCGCAGGAGTCTCACGACGGCAGGCAATTTTGGAAAACCTACCCATAAATGCAGGCGACAAAATCATTGACGTTGGCTGTGGAGGGGGCCATTTGCTAGAACATCTTGCCAAAGCGGTAGGTGAAAAGGGTCATATTTATGGGGTTGATCCGAGTGAGGACCAGATTGTTCAAGCCCGTGATAGGTGTTCAGAATTTGAAAACGTGACATTTTTTAACAGCTATGCCAATGATATCAAATTAGATCAAAATTGGTGCAACTCTGTTACGTCGACGCAAACCTTTGAATACATCGAAGATATAGACGCAGCTCTGCACGAAGCAACGAGAGTTCTTGTGCCAGGTGGTGCTTTCGTAAACGTTTCTATTCTTTGGGATCATTTTAAGTTTTTTGGTGCTGAGGAAGTGTTAAACAACCGTATCCATGAGGCGTTTAGGGCACATTGTAGGCACCAAATGCTGCCAATGGAGCTTCCTGGAAAGCTCACCCAACTAGGATTCCGAAATATAAGAAATAAATCCCTTGCTTTCGTTATTACCCAGCGTGATGAAAACTCTCCGGCCCGCTACACCGAAGAAACCATGGCTTTTTTCGCTTTAAGCCAAGGGATATCCAAAACTGATGTGATGGATTGGAGAGCGCAACTATCTAAGGCAGAAAAAAACAGGCAGTTTGGCTTTACAAGTTTCCCTGTTCTAACAATTGCATTTTTGAAATAGGCCTTTAGACTTTGCAGCAGAGATCAATCCTAGAGGACTGGCCGTTAGCTTTAGCTGGGAAGTGTTCAGGGCGGAAACTCAGAGGTGGTATTCGGTGCTGTCAGATGGATTCAAACAAGTCTCAGAATGACAAATGATGGTTAACATTAGAGGCTCTAAGGCGCAGAACCATATTGCCGCGCTAGAACGGCAAACTTAAAATTTAGATGAGTATTGGCAGGAAAACCTTGCCATCAAAAAAGGAGAGACAGACTATGAATAACTTTTTCAAGACCGCTATCAGCGGCCTAACATTGGCGGCTATGTCCGCGGGCACCGTCAGTGCTCAGTGTACCAACGATGTTTGGAACAAAGTGATGTCTAGGGGCAAAATTGTGATTGGTGTTAAAGCAGATTACAAACCTTGGGGTTTTCGTGATGATAGCGGAAATCTTGTTGGTATGGAGATCGATATGGCCATGGATGTCGCCGCCAAGATGGGAGTTGAGGCCGAATTGGTTCCCGTTCAATCCTCTAACCGGATGCAATTTCTGGAACAGGGTAAAATCGACATGATGATTGCGACCATGTCAGACCGTGCTGATCGCCGCAAAATCGTTGGTATTCCGGGGCCAAACTACTACACATCTGGAACGAATATTATGTCTCCCAAGGCGCTAGGGTTTACCTCTTGGGAAGATCTACGTGGCAAAAAGGTTTGCGGCAAGCAGGGTGCTTTTTATAATCAAATCACAGAAGAGCGTTATGGCGTTGAAATCATGGCCTTCACTGGTAACGCTGAGGCAAAACAGGCCCTAAGAGATAGGAAATGTGTTGCATGGGTTTATGACGACAGCTCCATTGGCTCTGACCTTAGCTCGGGCAATTGGGACGAATTTGAAATGCCATTGGCGTCAGAAGATGATAACCCGTGGGGTCTAGGCGTGCCACTTGCCGAAGCGAACTGCGTTTTTGGTAACTTTATGTCCGGCATGCAATATAACTGGCATCGCGAAGGCTCGCTTATAGCGCTGGAAGCAAAGTGGGGTATCAAGCCAACAGCTTTCCTGCAGATGCAAAACGAGCGTAACAGTGACTGGATT
>DLZA01000267.1:0-735 GCA_003447515.1 Paracoccaceae bacterium | reverse complement strand
GGAATTAAAGCTTATGGAAGAATACTTTCGCCAGTTAGCGGACACAGCACCACGTTGGAACTTCATATGGATGTATGAAGATCGCCAGCAAGGAAAAATATTGTCCGGTCTCTGGATGACAATCAAATTGAGCATCATGTGCCTGATTTTCTCTGTTGTCATTGGAATTATAGGGGCATGGATGCAAGGCGCACCATCACGCATTGTGCGAGCAATCGTTCAAGGATACATCCAATTTTTTCGCAACACTCCACCTATGGTTCAACTTTTGTTCTTTTATTTTGCGCTGGGTCAGTTCACCCCTGTCGTTGTAGGTGCTGATGGGTGGACCGTAGAACCGATTATTTCAAATGTTGGCTGGGCAATTATTTCATTGTCGATGTTCGCAGGGGCCTTTAACGTTGAGATCTTTCGGGCTGGGATTGAGGCAGTTCCTGAAAGTACAGTTGAGGCGTCTGAATCCCTGGGGTTCTCGCGTTTGCAAACCTACATTTATGTTTTGTTACCACTTGCCTTCCGCGTAAGTCTGCCAGCGCTTAACAACAATCTGGTTAATTTGGTCAAAACCACGACGCAAGCCTTTGCGATTGCTGTGCCGGAATTACTCTATCACTCTGTTACGATCTGGAACGACTATCCGTCCGCCCAATACCCTACCATGTTATTGGTTTTCGTGGCCTATGTGGGATTGGTTGCGATACTTGTATTTGGCATGTCTCGATGGGAGCGATCCAT
>DLZA01000104.1:3362-4320 GCA_003447515.1 Paracoccaceae bacterium | reverse complement strand
GCTTTGATACCAATTTTTAAATGGCTTGTGACCTGTGTGCGGTAGAACTCTGATGCCATACCTGGGAGTTTCAGTTCGCCGTGTAATGGTTTGTCTGATACGCATAAAAGCGTTCCGTATGGGACGCGGAATCTGAAGCCATTTGCAGCTATCGTTGCGCTTTCCATATCGAGCGCGATAGCGCGGGATTGAGACAGGCGTTGCACGGGGCCTGTGTGTTCGCGCAATTCCCAATTACGATTGTCGACCGAGGCAACGGTTCCCGTGCGCATGATTTTTTTGAGGGCGTAGCCTTTGAGTTTTGTGATTTGGGCTACAGCATCTTCAAGAGTGATTTGAATTTCCGCGAGTGCGGGCACAGGAATCCAAACGGGTAGGTCTTCATCAAGGACAGAGTCTTCGCGCAGATATGCATGAGCGAGAACATAGTCACCAAGTGATTGCGAATTGCGCAAGCCCGCACAATGACCAAGCATCAGCCATGCGTGGGGTCGCATAACTGCGATATGATCTGTGGCAGTTTTAGCGTTTGATGGCCCTACACCAATATTAACAAGTGTTATCCCGCTGCCATCTGCTCGGGTCAAGTGGTAAGTCGGCATTTGCGGCTGTTTATTTGTCTTGGTCAGCACTAGATTTTCGAGTGTCGTGATGTGATTTCCTGATGCCACGAAGGAAGTGTAGCCGCTGTTGGTATCTTTCAGCGCGTCGAGCGCAAAGTTTACAAATTCATCCATGTAAAACCCATAGTTTGTAAACAGGATGTGATTTTGAAAATGGACAGGATCGGTGGCGGTGTAGTGCGCCAGCCGTGCAAGAGAATAATCCACTCGTTGCGCGGTAAAAGGCGCTAGCGGTCGACTGCCATTTGCGTCATTCGTCGCGTCACCATTTGAGATATCATCGTTGGTAGTTTTTAGGTCGGGTACATCAAAAATATCACGTAGGGAGCGAGCAT
>DLZA01000104.1:0-2991 GCA_003447515.1 Paracoccaceae bacterium | reverse complement strand
AGCGGGATTGGTACGTCGGAAACGGAAACAGTGACGGGTACTTGGTGGTTGTCAATCAGGAGTTTGATCTGTTGCAACAGGTAATTGTGAAACAGCTGTGGGCGGGTCAGCGTGGTAGTGTAAGTGCCGGGTTCACCTACGTGGCCAAAGGCAAGGCGCGTATCCACCTGCGTATAGGTAAATGTGGTAATTGACAGTTGTGGATAGTAGGCTCTGTAGTGTCCTTCAGGGGATTTGCCCGCGTGATAGTCTCCGAAACATTTGCGTAGAAAGTTTGTTGCTTCAATGTAAAGCATCTCGATCGCGGCGACCGCCTCAATGGCGTTGTCAAAGCTTTGCGGGGCTTTTGGTGCTGGTTCAATTAGGTTGGTGTAAATGGGGTCGTTATAGTTCATTTTTTTCCTTTTACCGGCGTCTCAAACGTGCTCGCATTGGCTAATTTTGCACAAACAGTGGAGTTATCTCGAATTTGGTCGAGTCTATAAGTCCAAGGTCAGATATCCGTAGTTCTGGGATTACGACGAGAGCTAATAGTGAATGTTGCATGTAAGCGTTGTTTAATGTGCAGCCGCAATCAGCCATCGCGGCTATCATTTGATCGGCAGCTTTGGCCACATCAGCGGCGGATTGATCGGACATCAAGCCTGCGATTGGGAGCTCGATCATGGATAATTCCTTACCGTCCTTAAATACACAAATACCGCCGCCTACTTCGCCTAAGCGATTGGCAGCACTTGCCATGGTTTCGCGCTTTGTGCCGATGACGATCATGTGGTGACTGTCGTGCGCCACAGTGGAAGCTATTGCCATGTCGCCTCTATAGTTAAAGCCAGAGACAAAGCCGTTGGTAACATCCCCAGTGGCACGGTGGCGTTCTACCAGTGCGATTTGGCAGACATCTTGGTTGGTGTCACCTTGAACGAGACCTTCTTTCACGGAAAGTTCAGCATTCAGCGCCTTGGTTGCTGCTTGGTTTTCTATGACACCAATTACGCGGGCAGTGATGGTGTTCGCACTTTTGGCAGTTCGAATGGCGAAGTCGTCAGCCGTCAGGGATTTGCCGAGGTTGACTGTGCCGCGTGTGTCTGCTGGCCAATTATAGGCTGTTGGATCGATAGTGTTCGTGCCGTCTCGCGCAACCGTTTGGCCCCGTGCAATGACATGCTCGATAGGAAGGGTTGTTAGATCCGAAGACAGGATCACATCAGCGCGGCGACCAGGTGTGATCGAACCGAGTTCTCGTTCCAAACCGAAGTGTGTGGCTGTGTTAAGAGTAGCCATTTGCAACGCTATCATAGGGCTGCAGCCACACTCTATGGCGTGACGGACTACGCGGTTCATATGTCCGTCATTGACTAATGTTCCAGAGTGGCTGTCGTCCGTGCATAAGATAAAGTTGCGTGGATCGAGGTTTTTGTCGTTTATAGCAGTGATCTGACTTTCTACATCGTACCATGCAGAGCCGAGGCGCATCATAGAACGCATGCCTTGGCGCACGCGGGCTACAGCGTCGGCTTCAGTTGTACCTTCGTGATCATCTGCGGGGCCACCAGCGACATAGGCATGGAAGTTGGGGCCAAGATCGGTCGAGGCGTAATGGCCGCCAACCGTTTTCCCTACCAATTGGGTAGCAGCGATTTCGGCGAGCATTTTTGGATCGCCGTTGATCACACCTGGAAAGTTCATCATTTCGCCGAGACCAATGATATTGGGCCACTTCATCGCTTCTGCCACGTCTTTGGGACCGAGTTCTACACCAGTGGTTTCTAGACCTGGCGCTGAGGGTGCGCAGGAAGGCATTTGCACAAAAACGTTTATGGGTTGGGCTAATGCCTCATCGTGCATATGTTTGACGCCTGTCATGCCAAGGACATTTGCAACCTCATGTGGATCGACAAACATGGAAGTGGTGCCGTGCGGGGTGACGGCTTGGACAAAACGCGAGACGGTGAGCATGCCAGATTCAATGTGCATGTGGCCATCGCACAAGCCTGGAACGATGTAGCGACCATCGGCCTCGATAATTTCTGTATTTTCGCCAATGCAGTGGGAGGCGCTAGGGCCGCAATAAGCAAAGCGGCCTTCACGAATGGCAATGTCATGGTTTTTGAGTGCTTCGCGGGTGTGGACGTTGACCCAAATACCACCTTTAATCACCAAATCAGCAGGTTCGCGTCCCGCTGCCGTTGCCACGAGTTTTGATGCGGAGGCGGGCCACGATGGAGGTTCTGAATACATTCCGCAGTATTTCATCAGTGCGAGGTTGGATCAAGAAGAATCAGTCTAGTGGCCGTGCTCGTTTGTGAATGCCTGTTAAAAAGACGTAGCGTTGCTCAGTTTTTTGCGGTGGATACTATTGTCTAGCAGAGTACCCATGCCACGATTAATTTGTGTTGAAAAAATTTAAGGGCGTTCGATAGCCACGGCGGTTGCTTCGCCGCCACCGATGCATATGGTGGCGATACCACGTTTTTTATTAGTGGTTTCGAGCGCATTGAGAAGGGTCACAATGATGCGTGCACCGCTTGCACCAATTGGGTGACCAAGGGCGCAGGCGCCACCACGAATGTTGAGTTTTTCAGTGCTGATGTTAAGTTCGCGCGCAAAAGCCATAGGAACGACAGCAAAAGCTTCATTTACCTCCCACAAGTCCACGTCGTCGGTGCTCCAGCCGAGTTGGCGCATTAACTTTTGTGCGGCTTGGACTGGTGCCGTTGTAAAGAGGCTTGGCTCTTGGGCATGGCTGGAATGGCCCAAAATGTTTGCGCGGACGGGCAAGTTTTTGTTTGTTACGGCGCTGGGCGTGGCGAGGACCAGTGCGGCAGCGCCGTCTGAGATTGAGGAGGAGTTGGCAGCTGTTACTGTACCGCCATCCCGGAAGGCTGGTTTGAGGCTTGGAATTTTCTCAGGTAGTGCGTTTTTGGGTTGTTCGTCTGTATCGATTGTAATGTCGCCCTTGCGAGTTTTCAGAGTAATCTGAGCGATTTCCTT
>DLZA01000396.1 GCA_003447515.1 Paracoccaceae bacterium | reverse complement strand
AAAAAATCAAATATGTTGCGACCTGCCAGCCACCAACGAATCCCTTGCATAAAGCGCACCATCTCATATTGTCGTCATTCAATGTGTATTCAGGGAGAAAATCACATGAAGAAATTATTGTTCGCAACTGCGGCCTCCTTAGCGATGGCTGGCGGCGTATTCGCTGACGGCCACGGCGGTGTGAAGCTCGGCATCATTTTTGGCTTCACTGGTCCAATCGAGTCTTTAACTCCTGCCATGGCATCTGGAGCTGAACATGCCATAGACGAGGTCTCAAAGTCTGGCAAATTGCTGGGTGGTAAAACAGTTACATCCGTTCGCGCGGACAGCACCTGCGTGGATTCAGCAGCAGCCACAGCAGCAGCCGAACGTTTGATTACATCTGACAAAGTCTCTGGAATTATTGGCGCTGATTGTTCGGGCGTTACAACGGCAATTTTGACAAACGTAGCACTTGCAAACGGCATGGTAATGATATCACCATCAGCCACATCCCCAGCGCTATCCACGGTTGAAGATAACGGCCTATTCTTCCGCACAGCCCCGTCTGATGCGCGCCAAGGTACAGTGATGACCGACGTGATAATGGAGCGTGGCTTCAAAGAAGTTGCACTGACATACACCAACAACGACTACGGAAAAGGTTTGGCCGATGCGTTTCAAGCGGCATTTGAAGCGGCTGGTGGTAAAGTGACAATTTCAACAGCACACGAAGATGGCAAAGCGGACTACTCTGCAGAAGTTGGCGCGTTAGCAGCAGCTGGCGGTGAGATTTTAGTGGTTGCTGGTTACCTTGACCAAGGTGGCAAGGGCATCATCGAGGGATCCCTTGACTCAGGTGCCTTTGACACATTCGTTCTGCCAGACGGTATGGTTGGTGACAGCCTACCAGAAGCCATCGGTTCTGATCTGGATGGTTCTTTCGGCCAAGTTCCAGGAACAGACAGCGAAGGTGCGGGTAAACTCGTAGAAATGGCTGGCGACTCTTACGATGGCTCCGCACCGTTTGTAGCAGAAAGCTACGACGCCGCTGCTTTGATAATGTTAGCCATGCAGGCAGCGAGCTCCGAAAACCCAACTGACTACAAGGGCAAAATCATAGATATAGCAAATGCGCCTGGTGAAAAAATCTTCCCAGGCGAGCTAGCAAAAGCGCTCGACATCATCGCAGCTGGCGGTGACATCGACTATGTTGGTGCGTCAAACGTAGAGTTAGTGGGTGCAGGCGAAAGTGCTGGCAACTACCGCGAAATCGAAATTAAAGGTGGGAAATTGACTACGGTAAAGTACCGATAACCACTTCTAAACATGAACAGGCAGTCCGTATATGTACGGGCTGCTTTCGTACATTAGTTCGGCGCAAATCATGATCAAAGTTGAAAACCTCGCCAAAAGTTTCGGCGGCTTTTTTGCCGTAAACAACGCATCTTTAGAAATCGAAACTGGTTCCATCACAGGACTTATTGGCCCAAATGGCGCAGGTAAAACTACGCTGTTCAATATGATTGCAGGAATTCACAAACCCACCACAGGCAAAGTATTGCTGGGAAGTGAGAATATCACAGGCTTGCCACCCCACACGCTATTTAGCCGGGGGTTGCTAAGAACCTTCCAAATAGCCCATGAATTTTCAACAATGACTGTCCGCGAGAACCTAATGATGGTTCCTCCAAACCAAGCAGGTGAACGCTTGTGGGACGCGTGGTTTTCGCCGACCAAAGTCCACGCTCAAGAAATTGAAATTCGCAAAAAAGCCGATGAGGTTATCGAATTTCTTGAAATCAGCCAAGTAGCTGACGAACTTGCGGGCAACTTGTCTGGCGGTCAGAAAAAGTTGCTCGAACTTGGCCGCACAATGATGGTAGATGCTAAAATAGTATTCCTTGACGAAGTGGGTGCAGGCGTAAACCGCACGCTGCTAAATACTATTGGCGACGCCATCCTCCGCCTCAACAAAGAACGGGGTTATACATTTTGTATGATTGAACACGACATGGACTTCATTGGCCGCCTTTGTAACCCCGTAATCTGCATGGCCGAGGGCACTGTATTGGCAAAAGGCACAATTGATGAAATTAAATCCAACGAACAGGTAATCGAAGCCTATTTAGGCACAGGCCTTAAAAATAAAATCCCTCAAAAAGCATCAAAACACAAATAAAAAGGAAAGCACGGCGTGATCGCCCAGAGACCTAATGGCGGCCATCTTTCGTGGCATAGAAATTTGCCCAATTAAACCGAGAAAATAAAAATGACTTATCTTTCAGCATCGAACATGACAGGCGGCTACGGCGGTGCGGATATCCTGCACGACTGCACGATTGAAGCCGCTGAGGGCGAAATCGCCGTGATCGTTGGCCCCAACGGTGCCGGCAAGTCCACTGCCATGAAGGCTGTTTTTGGGATGCTCGATATACATAAAGGTTCAGTAAAACTGGATGGTGAAGACATTACGAAACTCACGCCACAGGCGCGCGTAGCCAAAGGTATGGCCTTTGTCCCACAGACATCGAATGTCTTCCCTTCCATGTCAGTCGAAGAGAACCTTGAAATGGGCGCTTTCCTACGCCGCGACGACATAAATGTGACGATGGAACAAGTCTATGATCTGTTCCCGATTCTTCAGGAAAAACGCCGACAAAACGCGGGTGAACTGTCTGGTGGCCAACGTCAACAGGTCGCCGTAGGTCGCGCGCTGATGACAAAACCCAAACTACTTATGCTCGACGAACCCACAGCAGGCGTATCCCCAATCGTAATGGATGAACTATTCGATCGCATTATAGAAGTCGCCCGAACAGGTATCTCCATCCTTATGGTAGAGCAAAATGCCCGCCAAGCACTGAACATTGCCGACAAAGGTTATGTGCTTGTACAGGGCCGCAACCGATACACTGACACGGGGGTTTGCCTACTCAACGACCCCGAGGTTCGCAAGAGTTTCTTGGGGGGATGATGCATTCGGTGCTTGAAATAAAAATCTCACTTTTACCTTTGTTTAGTACCAAAGAAACAGCTAGAGAGTTTACCCCATGGAATTCTTAAACGCACTTGTTCTTTTGTCGAACTTCGTGCTGATCCCCGCCATTAGCTACGGATCGCAACTTGCACTTGGCGCACTGGGCGTCACCCTAATCTATGGTATTCTACGGTTTTCTAACTTTGCCCACGGCGACACCATGGCGTTTGGCGCAATGTTCACGATCCTCTTCACTTGGCTGCTCCAATCCTGGGGCATCAGCATTGCCCCCCTGCCCACGGCTTTGCTGGCATTGCCCTTTGGCATAGTTGCGTGTATCGGCCTCGTACTCGGCACTGACCGCGTAGTCTATCAATTTTACCGACAGCAAAAAGCAGCACCCGTAATTTACCTCATCGCCTCTATGGGTGTTATGTTTATCACGAACGGTATTGTACGCTTTATTATTGGCCCCAATGATCAGAAGTTCGCAGATGGTGAGCGCTTTATAATCAAGGCCCGCACGTTCAAACAAATGACTGGCCTCAGCGAAGGTTTATCCATCAAGGTCAGCCAAGGCATTACCGTTTTTGTAACTGTTGTCGCCGTACTCATTTTGTTCTGGTTCTTAAACAAAACTCGCACAGGAAAATCTATGCGTGCGTACTCTGATAATGAAGACCTTGCGTTGCTCTCAGGGATTAATCCTGACAGGGTCGTTATGGTTGCTTGGGTCATTACAGCCATCCTTGCCACCATTGCTGGCTCACTTTACGGACTGGACAAATCTTTCAAACCGTTCACCTACCTTCAACTATTGCTACCAATCTTTGCCGCCGCAATCGTTGGTGGCCTAGGTTCGCCCATTGGAGCTATCGCAGGTGGGTTCGTCATTGCATTCTCAGAAATCATGGTTACCTATGCCTATAAAAAGTTCCTCAAATACCTAGTCCCTGAAAGTTGGGAGCCTGAAACTTTAGTACAATTGCTGTCCACCGATTACAAATTCGCAGTCAGCTTTCTGATCCTACTGCTTGTGCTTCTGTTTCGACCGACGGGTATTTTCGCGGGGAGATCGGTATGATTTATGTTCTCGGCTTAATTGCACTTGGCCTCATGACCCGCGCTCTATTTCCAAACCTTGCCGGGTTGCAACCATTGACGGACACGGCGCGCAATATCTCCTACTTTGTCGTTATGACACTTCTAATCATTATCGTTGGCCAACTGCAGAGCTGGAATGTAGCACTCGCCCTCGTAAACCTCTGTTTAATCTCATCGATCATGGCGCTTGGTGTAAATATTCAATGGGGTTACGCGGGTTTGTTGAATGTAGGCATTATGGGCTTTGCTGCTCTTGGTGGTGTTGCTGCGGTACTAATTGCAGCAGATCCCATTACCGATGCATGGTCTGCGGGTGCACTTGGTATCTTCGTGGCCTTTATGGTTGCTGTTGTGACCGTTATGGCTGCGATGTACACTTATCGCACGATGCCTAAGTCTAATGCACGCGGGCTA
>DLZA01000082.1 GCA_003447515.1 Paracoccaceae bacterium | reverse complement strand
CGAACCATTTTTTGGTAAAGATAGTCTTGATGAGATGATCAACTGGATCAATAATCACAGTTAATGCAAGCCAATCCTAATAGCGCAAAAAACTTTCCAACTGCTCTGACCCCCAAGCCTATTTCACGGCGCATTCGTAATCATCGAAAACACCGTTGTACCGCCAAAAAACCGATGCAGAGCCAAAAATACAGGCGCGTCGTTAAAGAAGGTAGCTTTTCATCTCCGTCCATGTAACTGAATATTTTTACTGGCTCAGGAAATTTTTTCTCAAGCCAATGATATAATAAAAGTGCTGATTAAACTTCGAGCCATTCCTTACGAACGTCATCGCGGCCTTTTAGCTCTGCAGGCGTGCCTTCAAACACTACTTGCCCATGTCCCATCACATATACACGATCCGCAATATCCATAGCGATGGAAAGCTTTTGCTCCACCAACAGCGTTGCAACCTTACGCTTCGCAATTTCTTTAAGCAGCTCCGCAACCCTTTGAGTCATCTGAGGAGATAGACCCTCTGTAGGTTCATCAATCATTATAAATTCCGGATCGCCAATCAGGGTCCGACACATGGTTAACATTTGCTGTTCACCGCCCGACAGAACCGAAGCTTCAACGTCAGCACGGTTGCGTAGGTTTTCAAACATGTCGAACATATTCTCCATGGACCAACGGCCGTCTTCCTCTTTCTGCCCGGGTTTCAACCCTAAAATTAAATTCTGTCTCGTGGTCAAGCCTGGAAAGATATCGCGATTTTCTGGAACATAACCAAGACCTATATTGGCAATCTCAAAGGCTTTTTTGCCTGCTAGCTCTTGCCCCTTGAACATAACGGAACCATGGGGGGGCACCTCACCCATAATAGCTTTGCAGGTGGTAGATCGGCCAACACCGTTACGCCCGAGAAGGGCGACAATCTCGCCTTCCTTCACGTTGAGGTTAACACCTTGAAGGATGTGGGACTTGCCGTAATACGCGTTGAGGTCCTTGACTTCTAACATTTAATGATCCTCCAGAGCGGCACCAAGATAAGCCTCTTGCACTTTTTGATCCGAACGCACCTCCTCAGGTGTACCCGTAGCAATGATTTCGCCGTAAACTAAAACCGAAATGCGATCAGCGAGACCAAACACGACACCCATGTCATGTTCAACAACGATAAGAGTTTTGTTTTCAGTGACTTTTTCAATCAGGTTAACGATGTAGTCGGTTTCTGTGTTTGACATGCCGGCAGTGGGTTCATCGAGCATAATCACATCAGCGCCGCCCGCTATCGTGATCCCAATCTCAAGCGCACGTTGTTCCGCATAGGACAGAACTCCGGCTGGCAGGTCACGGCGTACCGTAAGGTTAATCTGCTCTAAGATCTCCTCAGCCCCTTCATTAAGGGCGCGGTTGCGTGAAACCATATTCCAAAAAGAATATTTGAAACCCATCGACCACAACAACGAACAGCGGACATTCTCAAAAACCGTCATCTTAGGAAAAATGTTTGTAATCTGAAATGATCGTGAAAGCCCAAGGCGGTTGATCTGGAAGGGCTGTAGCCCCGTTAAATCGGTGCCGTGCAAACGAACATGACCTGACGTTTGTGGGAACCGACCAGTAATCAGGTTGAACATGGTGGATTTACCGGCCCCGTTCGGACCGATGATCGCATGGCGCTCGCCCTTTTCGACTTTAAGATTCAGACCGCGTATAATCTCGGCGCTGCCGAAAGATTTGCGTAGGTCGTCAAGCTCTAGAGCAAGTGTCATGATGGCTCCTCCGCAGGTGTATCGATTGTATTAGCTTGATCCCAAGCCTCTTTGAGGACGGAGCTCTGTTGACGAGCAAGCAGAATGCCGCCAGCTGCAATGACACCAAACACCAGCCATGCCCATATGTGATGGGTGTCGATGGCTGTCCAGAACAAGGTCATTTCAGTTTCGCCGGTGGGTGCCTCACGCATGTGAAAGATCATTTCTATCAAACCACACAGGCCAAGAATACCTATGATAGCAGGTAACACACAGGTCAAATATGGTCTGACGAGCAGCCCTAGCTTGCCAAGGGACATGGCCACCGCATGGGACATTATGATTCCGGCAAGACCACCTGGAAAATACATAACCATGGCAACAAAAATCACACCTACATAAAGTTCCCATAGGTGCGTTTGCAACCCGAGGACAGTTTGTAGGAGGATGAAAACAACCGCACCGATTATTGGCCCCCAAAAGAAACCGACACCACCCAAGAAGACTATCAATAGAATGACTCCAGATGCCGTGACGTTAAGGTCGGACTCTGTCGCAATCTCGAATAATATAGCAGAGAGCCCTCCCGCAATGCCACAAAAAAAGCCAGATGCAGAGAAGGACACGAACCGGACCCAGCGCGCCGAGTATCCCAAAAATTGCGCACGCTCGGGATTGTCACGCACAGCGTTGGCCATCCTTCCGACAGGTGTGCGCGAGAACAAAAACATGAGTGCTGCGGAGACAAAGAGCCAGAAAGCAATTAGATAGAAAACTTCGATGTGGCTGATGAATTCTAGCCCAAAAAATGGCAAGCCTTCATCGCGGTAGCCTGAAATACCTTCCTCACCACCGAAGAACACAACGATGATCAGTACACAGGCAGCCATTAACTCGCCTAGACCAAGTGAAATCATCGCAAAGATTGTGCCTGCAGAGCGGGTCGAGAAACTACCAATGATCATTGCTATGCCGAGGCCAAAGAAACCACCAATCAGTGGTAAAATTGGGAGGGGAACCGAACCAAAATAGCTAGCGTTCATCACATGCAGGCAGAGAAAAGAACCCATACCCATGTAAACCGCATGTCCAAATGACAGCATACCACCCTGTCCCAACAGCATGTTGTAGGCAAGCGCAAACACAACCATGATCGACATTTGCGACATAATGGTCAGCTGGCCCTTAGAACCCATCAAGATGGGCAGAACTAAAAGGATAATCGCGCCGATGATCCAGGGCAAAAGTGTGCCCAAGGTGATTGCACCGTACGCGCGGTTTGTTGTGTTTGCAGTGCTCATGCTTCGCGCTTTCCGAGAAGACCTTGTGGGCGGAACACAAGGATCAACACCATCAAGAGGTAAGGGAGAATTGGTCCAACTTGCGGCAATGTCAGGGTCCAAAGATCTTGGAGCATGCTGTCCGACATCACTTCGGGTTTGGTCATACCAAGGCCAGTAAGAATGTCTTCCATGCGTAAATTATAGGACGCAGCGAATGTGGTGAGCCAGCCAATAAGCAAGGATGCTAGAAGTGCGCCCCAAAGCGAGCCAAGGCCACCTACAACGATAGTTACAAAAACTATTGAGCCAAGCGTGAAGGCCATGCCTGGAAATGTGCCAAGAGCTGGTCCGGCTATTACTCCAGCAACCCCCGCGAGGGCCGTACCGACCCCAAAAACGCCCATAAAGATGAATGGAACATTGTGGCCAAGCGCCTCAACTGTTTTCGGGTAACTGAGCGCAGCCTGGATGATCATACCAATGCGCGTTTTTGTGAGGATGTAGAGAAGACCACCAAAGATAGCTAACGATATAAATATCATGAACACCTTGTAGGCTTTAATCGCATTATCACCCACAGAAAAGAGAGCAAAGTCGAGGTATGCTGGTTCGAAATAAGGGATCTGGTTTTGACCCCAAAACAACTTAACCACTTCCTGAATCAGAAGTGCGAGACCGAAAGTAAAGATCAGTTCAGGTACATGACCATACTGGTGAACTTGGCGTAGTCCATAGCGTTCAATTAAAGCACCACCAACACCAACAATGATTGGGGCGACAATCAGACCACCAATGAAGCCGATACCAAGAACAGTGGAAAGCTGATATCCAAAATAAGCTCCAAGCATGTAAAAGCTTGCGTGAGCGAAGTTCAGAACGCCCATCATGGAAAAGATTAAGGTCAGACCGCTCGATAGCATAAAGAGAAGCAGGCCAAACACTAATCCATCGATTAGATTCACCAAAATTAGGTCCATGCCGAAATCCCCTCGGAAGAACAAGTTAGTAGAATTAAGAGAAAGAATTGCCGCGCGCTTCCGCGCACGGCAAAAAAGAAATCAAACCGCTTATGGGCGCTTCATTTCACAAGTCGTCGCGCTATCCATCGCAGCCATTTCAACTTTAACGTTGTCCATCAAACCATACGGAGAATTATCCAGAGGATGACGGATGTTCTCGTCTGTATGGGCACCAACGTGAACATCTTGGATCGCTTGGTGATCCTGTGGGCGCATAAAGACTTTACCACCCCAGATGCTATCGTGCTCCATTCCCTCAAGTGCGTAAGCTACTTTCACAACGTCATCCGCTGTCCCAGCTGCATCAATTGCCTTCGCGAGCATCTCTACAGCATTTGCAATCCGCGCTTGAGAAATATCGTGATCTGGATATTTAGCCTCAAACCCATCAACATAGGCCGATGCACGATCTGATACTGGCGGATTCAATTGACCTTCGTGCACGAGGTTCAAATGACCCTTACCATCTTCACCGAAAGTACGTGTGATACCGTTGGACGCCGCATAGTACGTATAGATTTGACCTTCAAAACCGGCCTCGATGATAGCCTTGCCCAGTCCAACCATATCAGAACCCCAGTTACCTGTGATTACCGAGTCTGCACCTGAAGCCACAATCTTACGTGCATAGGGTGTAAAATCTTTAACTTTGCCGATTGGGTGCAATTCGTTACCAACTATTTCAACATCTGGACGCTTATTTGTAATGTCGCGCTCCGCAGCAGCGGCCACCGCCTTACCAAAGGAATAGTCTTGGCCGATTAAGTAAACCTTTTTAAGATCGTCACGCGCAGCCATGACATCTGTCAGTGCATCCATTTTGATGTCTGCATTGGCATCAAACCGGAAGTGCCAAAAATTACATTTCTCATTGGTTAGAGCGGGATCAACCGCAGAGTAGTTAATGAACAGAACACGGTCGTCAGGGTTACGACGGTTGTGCTTATTAACCGCGTCAGTGATCGCTGCCGCAATTCCGGATGAGTTACCTTGCGCAATGAAACGGATACCCTGATCAATCGCTACCTGAACTTGAATCAAAGATTCTTTACCCGACATTTTATTATCAAAGGTCACAATCTCGAAGTTTTTACCGCCTAAAACACCACCTTTGTCATTAACAAGAACGTCAGCTGCATAGGTCCATTCCGCCGCACCGTTTGTCCCTGTTGTTGCAAATGGGCCTGACAATGGATCAACGAAAGCGATTTTGATATTCTCCGCAAAAGCAACGGACGCAGACAGTGTGGCAGCCAAAGTTATGGCGACGCCAAGTTTAGTTTTTTTAAGCATTATTATTCCTCCCAGAATTGAATCTGAACCACCGAACCCGATGGCCAGGTTGGGAGACTCGCACACTGAGGTTAGATGTCAAGGGTGCGACGTTTTATGACGTAAGGTCATAGTTTTCCAAGATCTAGTTTTCCGTACTTTAAGTTGCAGTTGCATTATTTCGGACTGCTAAGTTGTTTCATAATTTGATACGCAAAAGTGTTAATTGAATTGAGGAAGCTACAATGGACCGCTTACATCAGATATTACATGGGAAATCCCCAAATGCCTTGGCTTTGATCGACCATGACCAGACCAAGGTAAGCTTTGGTGAATTGTCGATGGAGGCAGCAGCTCTAGCGGCTATCCTAAAGCAACACGGGGTTCGTGGCGGTGATCGCGTAGTATTAGTGTCAGAAAATTCGGTATTCTTCGCGGCTATGGTATTTGCGGCTAGTCAGTTGAACGCTTGGTTAATTTTGGTGAACGCGCGTCAGTCAGCGGAAGAAATTTCTGCAATTGAAGCACACGCGACGCCCCGTTGTGTGGTTTACACACATGATGTGTCCGCCCCGGCCCGCGATCACGCGGAACGAATGGGAGCGAGAAAAATTGGTCAGCTGGCAAGTGGTGCCGTCTGGGCGACAAAAGCTGCTAATGTAGATGTCGAGCCAGTTGATTCTGATGGAAATCAGGTGGCGGTGTTGCTCTATACCACAGGCACGACGAGCGCGCCCAAAGGTGTTATGCTCACACATAAAAACCTGTTATTTTGTTCTAGATACTCAGCCCAATTCAACCGCCTTGCACCTGAAGATCGTGTCGTTGGCGTGCTGCCAGGTACGCATATTTACGCTCTAAGTTCAGTATTCCTACCTGCTATGATTGCAGGTGCTTCTTTGGAGTTCGTGCCGCGCTTTGACGTCCCAAAGGTTCTCTCGATGTTGCGCGGCAGCGCAACGCGCTTTCCTGCCGTACCACAAATGTTTGCGGCGATTATGCAGCACCTTGACGAGGTAAATGAGGATTTGAATGCGCCACATTTGGTCAATCTAGTAACGGGTGGAGCGCCACTTGACCCAGGCCTAAAAGAGCGAGTGGAAAAGGTGTTTGGCCTCCCCCTCAACAACGGGTACGGCATGACAGAAACTTCTCCATCAATTTCCAGCACTCATAACGACCATCCCCGTAAAGATGTGAGCGTTGGTGTGCCATATGACTGGATTGATGTACGAATCTCCGAGCCAAACGGTGATGGTATTGGCGAAATTCAAGTTCGTGGCGAAAACGTGATGCGCGGCTATTACCGCGAACCAAATAAAACCAAAGAAGTAATGACAAAGGATAATTTCTTCTGCACAGGCGATCTTGGAAAATTCGATGACAGTGGTGGTTTGCACGTGGTTGGACGTCTGAAGGAGCTGATCATTAGAAGCGGCTTTAACGTTCATCCGCCAGAAATTGAAGCGATGCTATCTAAGCATCCATCCGTATATCAGGTGGCTGTTATTGGGCGGCAAGTCCCTGGAAATGAGGAAATATTGGCATTTGTGAAGGTAACCGGATGTGTGTCAGAAGACACATTAAAGACGTGGCTGAAGGAACGATTGGTAGCGTACAAAGTCCCGAGCCATATATTTATGGTGAATGCGTACCCGGCTGCAGCAACTGGGAAAATTTTGAAGCACAAGTTGCTTAACCATTTTGCAGATTTGATTAAGGAACGAGATCGTTAAATAGGGGCGCTGCACTAAGTTCATAGGCGCTTTTGTTTAAAAGCAGGAAGTGCCCAAGTGGGGTTTTTCTTGAATAAAAATTTACCTTCATTGAACGCTAAAATATTCAACCGCGGTATCGGAACGTGCCTGTGCCTTTAGCGATCAGTTCACCTGATTCATCTGCGATAGTCCCTTCGGCAAAAAAGGTTTTGCGCCCACCGCCTGTTTTTACACCATTTGCAATGAGCACCTTACCCTTCGGCCGCGAGAGATATTGTACGGTAAGTGAAAGCGTCATTGCCAGTTGAGGCTCCTCTCGGTCTCCGGTGTAACAGCCCGCGAAGCCCATACACGTGTCAAGCAAAGTTGCATGTACGCCACCATGCGGGATGCCATAGCGATTCCCATGTTTTTCAGCCAAATGAAGATGTAGCTTAGCACGATCTTGAGCCCACTCGATAATGTCAAACCCCATAAGCTTTTGAAACTCGTAGGGACTTTCCAACAGATCTTTTGTATTAGTCATGGTTGTAGGCTCAGGTTTTTCGCAGCAGCTTTCAAACGCGGTGCGTAGATTGTTTCAAGCTGTTTCTGTTTCACATTGATTGCAGGGCCACCCACATTGATCGCAAATACGCGTCCATCATGGATCTTAATAGGGACAGCGATACCGTTCACGTCCTTGCGCCAATCGCCAAAGCTAGAGCAGTAGCCGCGGCATTCGAACTCAGCCTTGGCGGTTTTGTAGCTCTCTTTCTGTGCTTGGATACTGTCAGGCAGCACTTGCGCGCCGTACGCGAAAGCAGTTTCAAGTTCTTCCTCGCTCATGGCTAAAAGAATTGCGCGACCGATGGCGGAAAAAAACAACGGCAGACGTGCACCTACGGTGATTGCGAGCGAGATATCCTCACGCGAACGTTCGACTGCGACATAGATCGCCTCGGCCATATGCGCTTGTGCGACAGCGGCAGTGATGAAGCTGTTTGGGCCATCGCGCAGATCAAGCAAGATACCCTTGGCGCGGTCAGCTATTTCCATCCCGGAAATAACACCAAAGCCAAGTGAAAGGACACCAGCTGAAAGGCGGTAATTACCTGTCGCCTCATCAAAGGATACGTAATCAAGTTTGCAAAGTGTATTGAGGAGCCGCGATACAGTGGGTTTTGGCAAGCCAGTTCGGGT
>DLZA01000138.1 GCA_003447515.1 Paracoccaceae bacterium | reverse complement strand
TTGCAGCCAAAAGATACAACGTTGACAGACAAAGACATCGAATCCGTAGCTGCTAAAATCGTTGAAAAGGTTTGCCAGGCAACAGGTGGAACGCTGCGCAATTAATTGTGGATCCTTTTTAGTTCAAGAGACCTGTGAATTTGCACTGGCTCTTTTTGTTGCCCCTGCGGATTGAGCATGATTAGTCTAATTCCAAAGGGGGTGTTATGGAATTCGATTATGTAATTGTGGGTGGTGGATCAGCTGGCTCCGTCATGGCGAGTCGATTGAGCGCAGATCCTTTGGTTTCGGTGTGTTTATTGGAGGCCGGTGGTGGTGGAAAAGATTTTGTTATTCGCGCCCCCGCGATGATGGCCGCCATGATTTCAGGACGCCCACCAATCAACAATTGGGCGTTAAAAACAGTACCACAGCCTGAGTTAAACAATCGATGTGGATTTCAACCACGTGGTAAAGCGCTGGGTGGGTCGAGTGCGATAAATGCGATGTTGTATGTACGTGGGCATCAGAGAGACTATGATGAATGGGCCGAACTGGGATGTGAAGGCTGGGGCTGGGCTGATGTCCTGCCGTATTTCTTAAAGTCGGAGGGCAACACTATGGGTGCGTTTGACTTGCATGGGAGTGACGGTCCTTTGCAAGTAGCGGATCAATCGGAACCGCGGGCGATCACAAATGCGTTTTTTCAAGCGGCAGAGGGGCTACAAATTCGGCGGAACAATGATTTTAACGGACCACGACAAGAAGGCGTTGGCCCGTATCAGGTGACGCAATTTCATAGTGGCCCGCGTAAAGGCGAGAGATGTTCGGCGGCCGCCGCTTATTTGTTTCCAGCCATGAAACGATCCAATTTGACGGTAGTGACTAAAGCCAGGGTGCGTCGGATTTTGATGGATGATGGCCACGCGACTGGCGTGGAATATGATAAAGGCGGCGTGCAGGTGGTACTGGCCAAGCGCGAGGTGATTTCTTGCAGTGGCACCTTTGGGTCACCGCACCTCCTCATGCTATCGGGAATAGGCGCTGCGGATGAGTTGCAAAGCCATGGGATTGAAGTTTTGCATCACTTGGAAGGTGTTGGACAGAATCTGCAGGACCATCTGGATTACACGGTCAGCTACCATTCCAAACGGCCAGATGTGGTTGGCTTGAATCCTGCGGCTCTGATGCGGCTGATAATGGCGGGATTACAGTGGCGCAGGGATGGGACGGGCCTGTTTGCTACGCCATTTGCGGAAGGAGCGGGTTTTCTGCGTACAGACCTAGGCTTGGATCGTCCTGATGTACAGTTGCACTTTGTATGCGCCATTGTAGATGATCACCTACGCAAAGTTCATTTTAAGGATGGTTACAGTTGCCACGTTTGCGTGCTGCGTCCAAAGAGCGTTGGGCGCGTTGGGTTGAAAGATAGCAATCCGCTTTCAGCACCCAATATTGACCCACAATTCCTAAGTAATCCCACCGATTTAAAAGTGCTGAAAGCGGGTGTTCGGATAGTAGAGCAGATCATGGAAGCGGAGCCGTTGACCCCTTGGCGTGGCAAACGTCTTTATGCTTACAGCGGAGGTGATGCAGGGCTAGAAGCAGATATTCGGGCGCGGGCAGATACGATTTATCACCCTGTTGGCACCTGTAAAATGGGTGTCGATGATTTGGCTGTGGTGGATTTACAGTGCCGTGTTAGAGGCATCGATGGATTGCGTGTTGTGGATGCCTCAATAATGCCACGTCTCGTTGGCGGAAATACAAATGCGCCGACGATCATGATAGCGGAAAAGGTTGCTGCACAGATGATGAGCGAATTCCATGAATGAAGTTCAAACAGTTGTGGTCGGTGCGGGAGTTATAGGGATTGCGATTGCGCGCAAACTTGCACGGCAAGGGCATGATGTTTTGATCTTGGAGGCTGAGGAGCGGATTGCACAGCACACGTCATCACGTAATTCGCAGGTTATTCATGCGGGGATATATTATGAACCAGGGTCTTGGCGTGCCAAACTATGCATCGCTGGCAAAATAATGCTCTATGATTATTGCAAAGATCGACATGTACCTTTTGAAAATACACAAAAGCTGATTGTGGCAGCTGAAGAAAACCATTTAACAAAGATTCCAGTGCTGATGGCGAATGCAGAGGCAAATGGTGTGAATGATTTGATACATATTAATGCGACTGAAGCAGTTTCGTTAGAACCTGCGTTAGCTTGTAGGGGCGCGATCCTGTCGCCGAGCACCGGGATAGTAGACGTACCCGCATTCATTCTTTCGCTATTAGGAGAAGCGAAAGCAGAGGGCGCTTTCGTGGCGCTTGGCTCACCGTTGGAACGTGTAGTTCTGCAAAATAAAGGATTTGAACTATATGTTGGAGATTCGGACTGCACACGTTTGAATTGTAAAAATTTGGTTAATGCAGCGGGATTGGGTGCATGGAATGTGGCTCGAAGTATTGAAGGTTTCCCGCCAATGGACATACCTGAACAGCACTTTGCAAAAGGTAGTTGGTTCAGTATGACGGGATCTGCGCCATTTGAACGTTTGATTTATCCTGTTCCTGATGATGAGTCCCTTGGTGTGCATTACACCCGCGATATGGGTGGTGGCTTTCGATTTGGTCCGGATCTGAAATATTTGAATCCACCGCATGTGGATTATGCTATGGGGGTTGATGAATCGATTGCTTTTGAAAATAGCGTACGGCGGTGGTGGCCGGATTTGCCAATCAGTATGATGCAACCTGATGGTTGCGGGATCCGCCCGCGCGTTTTGCGGGATCCAAACAAGCAATCAGATTTTATGTTCTTGAGCCCACCGGATCACGGAATTGAAGGCTTGGTGCAAATGTTTGGAGTTGAAAGTCCTGGTCTGACCTGTGCGCTTGCAATAGCCAACCTGGTTACAGAACTCTTAGAACGGCCGATTAACTAGCTTGCAAATGCTGTTCATGGGTTTGAATTTTTATTCAATTTGTTTATTTGTCTGAATTATCTCCTGATTAACTGACATTACTTCTATGAGGTTGCGTAAATAATGAAAATTGACGAAATAGATCGCCAAATTCTTAACGCGCTCCAAAAGAGTGGCCGTATGTCAAACGCGGACCTTGCCGTGAAGATTAACCTTTCTGCCTCAGCATGCCATCGGCGTGTGCATCGATTAGAAACTGAGGGAATTATTTGTGATTATGTGGCATTGTTGGATCCGCGTACAGTCGATCGGCGTACTACCGTATTTGTAGAAATTTCGTTGAGTGGGCAAGCGGATGAAACGCTAGCGGCATTTGAGCGAGAAGTGTCGCGTATCCCTGATGTTTTGGAGTGTCATTTAATGGCTGGAACAGCAGATTACCTGCTGAAAGTGGTGGCAGCAGATACTGATGATTTTGCACGGATACACCGCAAATACCTGGCGACTTTACCCGGGGTAGCGAAATTGCAATCTAGCTTTGCTTTGCGGACCGTTTTCAAGACAACATCGGTACCGTTGTA
>DLZA01000038.1:8335-8752 GCA_003447515.1 Paracoccaceae bacterium | reverse complement strand
TACGTCCCTACAACGAACCACCATATGATCGATGAAAAGGCGGATCTTTGGATCCTGATGCTTTTTATGGGGATACAGGCAACCAAGAAAGACTGGTGTCGGTGGTGTTTCGGGTGCGACCTCGATAAGCCTGCCATCAGCAAGATGGCCGGCTATTTCAAACAGGGGTTTGTTGATGATTCCATGTCCTGCTATCGCCCATTCCGTGAGCACATCGCCGTCATCTGATTCAAACGGGCCTTTAACGGGATAGGATTTTGGACGGCCTCCTGTTTGCAGGGACCATTGAAATTCAGTGACACCAGGATAGCGTAGGAGCAGGCAGGCGTGCTTATTGATGATAAGGTCCGTGCCGTTTTGCGGCATGCCGTGGGTTGCAATATAGCTGGGTGCGGCACACAGAATGCGTGGGCATTC
>DLZA01000038.1:7328-7947 GCA_003447515.1 Paracoccaceae bacterium | reverse complement strand
AGCCCCTCGGCGGTCAGATCAATTTTGCGATCGGACATGCGAAGGCGGACATCCGTGTTTGGGTAGGCTTCTTTGAAATTGGGAACGGATGGGGCAATGAGGCGGCGGCCAATTCCAAGGGGGGCCGCCACATATATTGAACCGCGTGGCGATTTTGCATGTTCTGCGATAGCAGCTTCGGCTTCTTCAATTGCATCGAGGATTTTTCCTGAGCCTCTGTAAAATAATTGGCCGTGTTCAGTGGGTGCAAGGGATCGTGTGGTGCGGTTGAATAGGCGCACGCCGAGGTGGTTTTCCAGCTCCGCCATACGGGACGAGGCCACAGCTGGAGATACTCTTTGATCACGAGCGGCGGCAGACATATTGCCCAGCTCGTACACACGGCGGAAGATTTTGAGTGTGGTGACGTATGGCATAGCCCATTTTGTCACTTATCAGATATTTTTGAAAGTGCTTGGTTATTATTATGATTTACAGGAAAGCATGTTTAGGCGATTTTGTTTGTGAAGGGAGATTTTATGATGTTCGAATTGACTGTCATCAGTGATTGGTTGTACTTCGCGATCCGTTGGTTGCACGTGATCACGGCGATTGCGTGGATTGGATCGTCTTTCTATTT
>DLZA01000038.1:2420-6955 GCA_003447515.1 Paracoccaceae bacterium | reverse complement strand
GAATGGCAGGTGCATGGTGGTGGATTTTATCATATCCAAAAATATCTGGTAGCACCGGACGCGATGCCTGAACATCTAACATGGTTTAAGTGGGAGAGTTATGCCACGTGGCTGTCTGGCTTCGCGATGATGGTAGTGGTCTACTACCTCGGCGCAGACATGTTTTTGATTGATCCGCGGGTTGCAGATTTGGTGGCGTGGCAGGCGATTTGTATTTCTATCGGATCGTTGGCAGCCGTATGGGTTATCTATGATTTGCTGTGCAAATCAAAATTTGGCAATGACAACACGCGTTTGATGATTGCGCTTTATGTTCTGCTGATTGTCTTAGCCTACGCCTACACGCAGGTGTTTTCAGGGCGAGCGACCATGTTGCATCTAGGCGCGATAACAGCAACGATTATGTCGGGAAATGTGTTTTTTATAATTATGCCCAACCAACGGATTGTGGTCGCTGATTTGAAGGCGGGACGTAAGCCCGATCCGAAATATGGCAAAATTGCAAAGCAGCGTTCAACCCATAACAATTACCTGACGCTACCTGTGATTTTCCTGATGCTGAGTAACCATTACCCATTGGCCTTTGCAGTTGAGTATAATTGGGTAATCGCTAGCCTAATATTCCTGATGGGTGTAACTATCCGGCATTATTTCAACTCGCTGCATGCGAGGTTGGGAAACCCACATTGGACATGGGGGGCGACTGCCATCTTATTCGTGATTGTTATGTGGGTCAGTACGTTAGGACGGGAGCCTGAAGTTGATTCGGTAGCAATGACCCCAACAGCAAAGCGGTTTGCTAGTGCCGAGGGTTTTGACGAGGTGCATGCCATTGTGATGGGGCGCTGTTCCATGTGCCATTCCGAAGAACCTTTTTATGAGGGCATGCTGTGGGCACCCAAGGGCGTAAAGCTGGATAATGAATTACGTATCGCAACGGCGGCGCGGGATATCTATTTGCAGGCAGGGATTACGCACGCAATGCCGCCTGGTAACCGCACGTTTATTGAGCCAGAAGAACGGGCAAAAATTGTTGAGTGGTATCGAAAAGCTGCGCCGTCTTTGTGGTAGAATTTCCGATATCCAGTAAGGAGATTTCATCAGCATGGGTGAGCCGTGTGCTGGGCCGTGTGGTGTCAGTTTTGAGTATTACACAGATTGGCATGGACGAAGGCTTTACCGGTGGTAGGCTGCTTCGAGTTGTCCTGAATACTGGGTCTGTGGTCGTTAAAATGTCGCCAAAGGATGCTGCATTGCGAGTGGCGTTTGCCGCGGCAAATGCGCGAGAAGTGGCGTTCTACAAGCTGAGTGCAGGTTGGGACCTGCCTGTGCCTACGTACTTTTATGGTGCTTTTGATTTAAAAACAGGCGCGAGCATTTTAGTGATCGAAGACATGGATTCTCGACAATCGATTCCATTCTCAACAGGGTGTAACGTGGGTAAAGTGGTGCAGGTTGTGGACGCTTTGGCTCAGGTACATCGTGCATTTTACAACACCGATGCTAAACTTGATATCGCTACGCTCACTTTGTTTGATGAATTTGAGTTTGCGCCGATGTGGTCGTCATATCCCGCGCGTGTGGCGGAGTTACTTCCTGATGTTGTGTTACCGGACTCGTTTCTTGCATTGGGCAACTGGTTGGCTAATGACACACGTGGGATTTTCAAGCGGATGGTAACCGGGCCCCTGACCTTGGTGCACCGCGATGTCCAGTTGGACAATGTGCTGTTTGGCGAGGACGTGGTTTTGTTAGATTGGCAGTTTATGGGGCGGGGACTTGGTGCTCATGATCTGGCATTTTTTATGATAAGTTCGGTGGCGCCAGACATCCGAAATCTAATCGAAGATGAGATGATATCGCGGTATTACAGGGCAATAAATATCAAAGATTATACGTTGGAACAGTGTCGCGTAGATTATTTGTTTGGTGCAGTCTGGCGCCTGTTCATCACTGTGATGGCTACGACGCAACTGGATAATGCGTCAATGTACAAACAGGATTGGCGAAGGATAGATCTGATGCGTTTGATCGCGTTTTGTGAGGATTATAAAATTGGTTCTGACAGCTTTTGAGGCATTACAATTTGGATTCAAATTTTTAACCTACACAGTGTTTAAATGCTGTACATTTTTGAAGCTTTATAATTACCACTTGTAGCAAATGGATTTGCTTTGATTGTTTGAGTTTTTAGTTGCTTACCCTAAAGCAAATCGTGAAACCGGTTGGTAATAAAACATTAGCTACTGAACCATCCTTGCTTATCTTGAATAAACCAAAACTATTATTTGACTGAAATAGCAGTTTCTTTAAGTGGAGCAGTTCCATAACCTTTTTGCCGTAAACATAATAGGTGGAGCCGAGTGAGGCAGTAAGAATAAAAAGCCCAAGCTCCTCTAAGTAAAGAGATTATCCGATGAATTTCATGAAGGCTGCCATTATCACACCACCAAGAATAAACAACGCGGCACCACGCCATTTTGATGGTCTGTTTGGTACTATAGCCGGAGCTACGTTGCGCAGCAGGGCGTTTTCCACCAGTTGGGGCAATTGAGGACCAAAGCGGGATAGAGTTTTCACTGTACGTGAAAGATCGCGTATGATCGCCTTTGGGCCTAGGTTGTCCTTGATATATTTCTCGACCACAGGTTTAGCAACTTCCCAGATGTTCAGCGCTGGATCAAGTGACCGACCGACCCCTTCCACCACTACCATTGTTCGTTGCAGCAGGATCAGCTCTGTGCGGGTTTCCATCCCAAAGCGTTCGGTCACGTCAAATAGATGGGCTAACAGCCGCGCCATTGAAATTTTAGTGGCGTCTTGGCCAAAGATAGGTTCACCAACGGACCGAAGTGCGAGTGCGAATGCTTCTACGTCTTGGTTAGATGGCACATAGCCTGCCTCAAAATGTACTTCAGCGACGCGCCGATAATCTTTGCGAATAAAGCCAATAAGAATTTCAGCGTATACACGTCGCGTGTACTCGTCGATCTGACCCATGATTCCAAAATCGAGTGCGATTAGATTACCATTTGGTGCAACTTTTAGGTTGCCTTGGTGCATGTCGGCGTGGAAATACCCGTCGCGTAGCGCATGGCTGAGGAAGAATTGAACCAAGCTCGCGCCAAGTTTCGGCAGGTTGTGGCCAGCATTGCGCAGGGCTTCTACCTCGCCGAGGTTGGTGCCGTTTGCCCATTCAAGTGTCATCACCGTCCGTGCGGAGTGCTGCCAGACCACGCGGGGCACAGTGAACCCGGTGTCACCGTCTGTATTGGTGGAAAATTGATCTGCAGCTGACGCTTCTACTCGAAGGTCCAATTCACCTTTTACGGTGTCAGAAAAGTGTTTGATCACCTCGGTTGGGCGTAAGCGGCGGGCAGATGATGACAGAAGTTCAATCATTTGTGCAGCAAAATAAAATGCGTCGGTATCTCTAGCGAACGCGCGCTCGATGTTTGGGCGCAGGATTTTAACGGCTACTTCTTGGCCTGTTTCGCGAAGGTGGGCATGGTGAACTTGAGCAATAGATGCAGCGGCAACGGGCTCGGAAAAATCTGAGAAGATTTCATCGACGGGTGCGCCAAGTGCACTTTCGATTTCGGCTTTCGCGATTTTTGTAGGGAATGCAGGGACTGCGTCTTGTAGGACACGCAATTCGTTAGCCATTTTTGTGCCAACTACATCCGGACGAGTAGACATCAGTTGGCCAAATTTGATATACGCAGGGCCGAGTGCCGTGAGGGCACGCAGCATAGGCGGCTGGCGTACATCTCCTTTAAGGCCCAGCCATTTGAACGGCCATCCAAGCACACGTGCCGCGATGCGCACTGATGCCGGTGCTTGGAGTGCTTTGAGCGCAAGTTGCATTGCGCCCGTGCGTTCAAACGTAGCGCCTGTTCGGATCAAACGCCATATGTTGAGCGGACCGCGCACTTTAAATTTTCCATCCTGAATGCAGTGCAGCAATTCCCATGGTCATGTTACGATACTTGGCTTTTTCGAAACCTGCGTCACAAACCATTTGTAAAAAAGTGTCTTGGTCTGGGAACATGCGAATGGACTCAACGAGGTAGCGATAACTGTCTGCATCGTTCGCTATGACCTGGCCCATTTTGGGGATAACGTTAAACGAATACTGGTCATATACCCATTGCAACGCTGGGTTTGGAATTTGTGAAAACTCTAAAACCATTACACGACCGCCTGGGCGTAGAACGCGGTAGGCTTCCTCAAGGGCTTTCTGTGGGCAGGTAACGTTTCGAATACCAAAGCTGATGGTGTACACGTCAAAAGAGTTATCATCGAAAGGCAAGGTCATTGCATCACCACAAACCCAATCGAGGTTATCAGCCATGTTGGTAGCCTCAGCGCGGGTACGGCCTGCGTCTAACATATCTTGCGTCATATCAAAGACGGTGGCGTGGGAGCCTGGGGCACGCTTCAGGAAACGAAAGGCTACATCGCCAGTACCACCGGCTACGTCGAGCAGTTTCAGTTTGCCGCGCGGAGCGAGCCAATCCATCATTGCGTCTTTC
>DLZA01000038.1:0-2087 GCA_003447515.1 Paracoccaceae bacterium | reverse complement strand
ATGCGGTGGATGCCCATTGACATGGCGTCATTCATTAAGTCATATTTGTTGGCCACTGAGGAAAATAAACCCTCGACCATTCCAGCCTTTTTATTTTCATCGATGGTTTTAAAGCCGAAGTGAGTCGTGTTTTGCGGTTCGGTCATTGGAGCCCCTAGTACATCTTACCGTCCTGTATAGTCAGAGTTTTGCATGGTGGGAATGCGGCATCGGGTGCATTTTGTATGATGGCCATAGAAGCTGCCAGATTTTTTCTTATTTTGCTCAATATAGTCAGTAAAAGGATGGGCAATATCATTATGGATGAAAACGTTTGGTTAGAGGCTATTTGTGACAGCCTTCTGTAGTTGGACCGACTGACTACTCAGTTCTGTTTAGTTGGAAATTTCCCGTTCAAAGTCTCTAAGAGACGCGTTGGCTGACTCGTACGATCTTTATGGGAAAAGAGCAGGTATTCGCAGTTTATACACTATCACATTGATAACAATCTGGTTTTGAAAGTCGTTTGTAGCCTAATGTAAAAACAAGGTGTTGTAGCTAATTACATACAATAGTGAATGCTTTAAGTGATATGTCGGATCGTGTTACTTAGAATATTGTACATTCTTTGGAGTCATGATTTTAGATAACCACCCTGCCATAGGTCTAGGGAGGTTTGGTTGAGAAAGATTTGCTATGCCTGAGCTTCCCGAAGTTGAAACGGTCCGTCGTGGTCTCGAGCCGGCAATGGTTGGAAAAAAAATTGCAACCGCCGATGTGCGACGGCCTGATTTGCGGTGGCCTTTCCCTGATAATATGGCCAAACGTTTGACAGGGGCGCGGGTCGAGCGATTGTGGCGACGCAGTAAGTATATTCTTGGGGATCTGGACACGGGTGAAACGGTTTTAATCCATCTGGGAATGTCTGGGCGCATGACGATCACGCCACCTAATTTGGATGGAGAAGATATGGTTGGGAATTTCCATCAGTTGCTACCTGCGCCTGCAAAGCATGATCACGTAGTATTGGATATGGAAGATGGCACGCGCATTACTTTCAATGATGCGAGGCGGTTTGGTGCTATGGACCTGTTTACAACCGCATTAGGCGAGCAACACAAACTTTTGACGCTCCTGGGGCCAGAGCCTTTGGGGAATGCCTTTGATGAAGCCTACTTTAAGACAGCGTTGAAGGGAAAGAATTCACCAATTAAATCGGTACTCTTGGATCAGCGGATTGTGGCAGGGTTGGGCAATATTTATGTCTGTGAGGCTTTGTGGCGGACAGGAATTTCACCGTTGCGCAAGGCGAGTAGTTTAAGTGGTAATCGGGTCGCAAGTCTGGTTCCAGCGATTCGCCAAGTATTGGGTGAAGCAATCGAATCGGGTGGATCATCTTTGCGTGATTACCGCCAAACAAACGGAGAGTTGGGATATTTTCAACATACATTTGCAGTTTACGGACGTGAGGGTGAGCCTTGTAAAATAGATGGATGTGAGGGTTTAATCAATCGTGTGGTGCAATCTGGTCGATCCTCGTTTTACTGTAATATTTGTCAGTCTTAGGTTGATTATAACCTTCTGCGTGATAACCCTGGTGTCCAAAGAAACAACAAGTGAGCTGCTGCATGGGCTATGAAACCCTAAACGTTGACGTCGAAAATCATGTTGGTGTGATTACCTTGAACCGCCCGGATGCTTTAAATGCGCTGAACCAACAAATGCTGACAGAACTGGCAGCTGCATTGGGAAAGATGGGCACAAATGAGAAAGTACGATGTATTGTTTTGACGGGTAGCGAAAAGGCATTCGCAGCGGGAGCGGACATCACCGAGATGGCGCCGCAATCATTTGTTGATATGTATGCGTCGGACTATTTTACGGATCAGACAGACGCGATTCTTAAATGTCGGAAGCCCATTATTGCTGCAGTTTCAGGCTATGCGCTGGGCGGTGGCTGTGAGTTGGCTATGATGTGTGATTTCATCATTTGTGCGGATACGGCTAAGTTTGGTCAGCCTGAGATCAACCTTGGAGTTATTGCTGGGATTGGAGGGAGTCAGCGGTTGACGCGGTTTGTGGGCAAATCAAAGTCGATGGAGATGCAC
>DLZA01000052.1:1882-3068 GCA_003447515.1 Paracoccaceae bacterium | reverse complement strand
GCCGTTATATCATCTAATATCGCCATTAGGGGTGCCGACGAGCCAACCAGCGCTCCAAACGAGCACGAATAACATCTGCCAAGGCATTTTCGTCAATCTCATCAATCGCCTCACCAAGAAATGCTAAGGTCAACATGTCTTGTGCTTCTTTACGTGGGATTCCACGTGATGTTAGATAGAACAGCGCTGTATCGTTCAAAGCACCAACAGTAGAGCCATGCGAGCATGCTACGTCATCGGCATAAATTTCTAGTTCGGGTTTAGCTTGAAATGTGCTATCAGCATCTAACAAAAGTCCCTGACTAATTTGATAACCATCCGTCTTCTGAGCACCCGGTTTAACAAGAATTTTTCCTTGAAAGACACCGACAGCTCCATTGCGAAGTACTTTTTTATATACCTGGCGACTTTCGCAGTTTACTCCATCATGTGTGATGAACACCGTGTCGTCATGATGAAAGGCGCCGTCTCCTACGCATGCGCCTGCTACGGTCGCTTGTGAATCGTCATCAGTGAAGTCGATAATAGCTTCGTTTCGCGTTAAAACCCCGTTGACGGTTAGAGTAAAGGATTTGAAACTGCTCTTGTTGCCAAGACGGGCGAAAATGTGCGTCATGGCTGTTCGTTCATGATCGCGGCCTTGCGCCCTCACATGGTGGAAAGATGCATTATCACCAACATCCACTTCCATTACTTTATTAAATCTTGCCGCGGCCGGACCATTTTCTAAGATTGTGAGGTCTGCCCCTTTTTCGAGTTTAATTGTATGGTGCAGCATCGCGTCTGAATTATCGTCTTCGTGAAGGTAGATCAAACTGATCGGTTTTTTAGCCTGGGCCGTCGCTCTAATGACGATGCCTTGCGTCGCTGTTGCCGTGTTTAATGCCGCCAAAGGACGTGGTACTGGGCGCTGCGCGTCCCGCTCTAAAGCCCCATAAGTATTCGATATCCAATGGATGTCCAAATTACTAGCTGTTTCAAGGGTTTCGATCTCTACTCCGGCCAGAGCAAGATTATCAGAACTTTCCGCGTCAAATTTTCCATCAACAAAGAATAGTTTGACACGATCGATATCGTCGAACAGTGACGATTCATCCGCATTAAATTGTGACGCAGGTGTTGGCAGATCTGATGTAAGTTTTGTCGGATCTGTGTATTTCCAATACTCATCTCGCTTTTGAGGCAT
>DLZA01000052.1:0-1493 GCA_003447515.1 Paracoccaceae bacterium | reverse complement strand
CTGGTAGGGTCACGTTTGGCATTACATAGGCTGTCTTTTTAATGGGTTTTCGATCTGCGTATATCATTTAGGCGACCTCGGCCAATATGCCGGCGTAGCCGTTATTCTCTACTTCAAGCGCCAGGTCTGGACCTCCTGATTTGATAATTCTGCCGTCTGCCATGATGTGCACCACATCTGGTTTTATATGGTCGAGAAGACGTTGGTAGTGAGTGATTACAAGGAAAGATCGCTTACCATCGCGCAATGCATTAACACCTTCGGCTACAAGCTTCATTGCATCCACGTCGAGGCCGGAGTCTGTTTCATCCAAAACACACATCTTAGGTTCGAGCATGGCCATTTGCAGTATCTCGTTGCGCTTTTTTTCTCCACCAGAAAATCCGACGTTTACTGGACGTTTGAGCATTTCAGCGTCGATTTTTAATGACTTTGCTTTCGTACGAACTTCTTTTAGAAATTCGGCGGCTGAAAGTTCTCCTTCGCCTCGCGCTTTACGCTGCGCATTCACGGCAGTACGAAGAAAGGTCATGTTTCCTACGCCAGGAATCTCCACAGGATATTGGAATGCAAGAAAGAGGCCAGCTGCAGCGCGCTCTTCTGGTTCCATGTCCAACACATTTACACCATTCAATTTGGCAAAGCCACCTGTGACAGAATATCCTTCTTTTCCGGCGAGCACGTAGGACGTCGTGGATTTGCCGGAACCATTGGGACCCATAATCGCGTGAACCTCGCCTTCGCCAATACAAAGATCAACCCCTTTGAGGATTGTCTTTTCTTCCTCTTCAAGATCGACTTGCAAGTTACTGATTTCTAGCATTTTAACTTCCCTTTACGCTCAATGAAAACTGAGAGATAATTGTTAAACTTTAATTAAAGCATATGTAAACTCACATTAATCGCTTTAACGAGTATTTCGACACGCCTGCCAATGGGTGCCAGTGGCGCACTTACCAAAGGCTGTGATGTTGACCCTTTGATTATCCTACCGACCCTTCAAGAGAAATTGCAACGAGTGCTTGTGCTTCCATTGCAAATTCCATCGGTAGAGCTTGCAGCACTTCCTTACAGAAACCGTTCACAACGAGTGCGACGGCTTCTTCTTCATCCATGCCACGTTGACGGCAATAAAAAAGCTGCTCATCGTCCACTTTAGATGTTGTCGCTTCGTGTTCCACACGCGCAGAGTTGTTTTTGACCTCAATGTACGGAACCGTATGCGCACCACATTTGTCGCCGATAAGAAGACTATCGCACTGTGTATAATTGCGTCCGTCCCTGGCTTTGGGGTGCATGTTAACAAGGCCACGATAAGTGTTTTGCGCCCTGCCCGCAGAAATTCCTTTTGAAACAATACGCGATTTTGTATTTTTGCCAAGATGGATCATTTTTGTACCCGTATCGGCTTGCTGCATATTGTTAGCGATTGCGATAGAATAAAACTCTCCCTGAGTGTCGTCACCACGCAAAATACACGAAGGATATTTCCA
>DLZA01000150.1:7210-8128 GCA_003447515.1 Paracoccaceae bacterium | reverse complement strand
GTGGTTTATAAAAAACGTGAACCCCAACTTTCACCGTTCTATGAAACTTTTTGGACCAGCTTGGCCGCACAGCCGTGGTATGATAGAACAACGCACCCCCAGTTAACTTCTTTAGCCGACCATCAAGCTTTAACTGCGCCATCTTAGCGACACGGGCGTAGGCTTTCAGCTCTTGATACACTTCGGGCTTACCATCACAATTATAAGAAAACTGGCAACCTGGACGACCGCCTACACCCTGACTGACCACAGCGCAAATAGAGTTTGGGAATTTGGATGAATTTTTACGATTGATGACAACCTCTGCTACCGCGGAAATACCATCAAAGCTTTCACTACGCGCTTCAAAGTACAACGCCTCAGTTAAACAGGCCCATTCCGACCCACCGGATGCCCTTGGAAGCTCATTCAATTGTTTGAAGTTCGCTACAACCGGACCATCTACCAACGCGGCCATAGCCCTTGCCGATTTGACCTTAGGTCTTTGATTATTATTGATCTTAGGTCTTCGATTATTGGACTTTGACCAGTTTGCGATACGAAACAGTGGCTTAAATTTGATTCCAGCGATTTTTTTTACCCGCTTCGGACCCAGCGCTATCAGTTGTTTGCGCTCTTGCGTCAAAATTTGTTTCACAGGCTTTAGCGGGGCCGTATCAGCTAATGCAGAAAAAGATGCAAAAGATGCGACGATTAACGCAGCAAGTGCTGCAGATTTTAGACCTGGCAGTAATTTCATAATCTTGTCACGTCACAGGTATTTGGCAGCATTGCCAAACGACCCGAGCTCTCCCTCACCTGACTGTTTTCTGACCAACTAGACCAAATTTAGCCAAAAGCCCAGATTTGATGAAAAACGCGTTAAATATTACCAGCTGGGAGCCATAGCTATGGAGCCAACATCTCTGAAATTGCCAC
>DLZA01000150.1:0-6873 GCA_003447515.1 Paracoccaceae bacterium | reverse complement strand
GCTGCCAAGCGGGCCACAGGTGCGCGATACGGTGAACATGACACATAATCCAAGCCAATTCTGTGACAGAACGCCACAGATGCTGGATCACCCCCATGTTCGCCACACAAGCCAAAACAAATTTCCGGACTAACCTTTTTTGCTCGCTCAATAGCTATCATAACCAGCTCCCCAACTGCTTCCATATCAATAGAGTGAAACGGATCTTCGGGGTAAATCCCACGATTTACATACTCACGCATAAAGCGCCCGGCATCATCACGAGACAGACCGTATGCCATTTGTGTCAAATCATTGGTTCCAAAGCTAAGAAACTCCGAATACTTAGCAATTCTCCCAGCCTGAAGCGCTGCACGTGGGGTCTCAACCATCACACCAACAGAATATTTAAGCTGCTGTCCAGTCGCCAATTGCACCTGTGACGCGACGATATCTACCTGTGATTTAACGACCTCAACTTCTTTTTTTGCAGAAACCAGAGGCACCATAATCTCAGGCTTTACTTGCGCACCAGTTCTTTCCTGAACTTGCGCAGCTGCCTCGAAAATTGCCCGCGCCTGCATCTCATAAATCCCCGGGACTGTTAACCCGAGGCGCGCACCACGCAAGCCCAACATCGGATTATATTCGCTCAAGTCATCCGCACGTCCCATCACAGTCGTTAGCGGTAAATCCATCGCTTCAGCAAGTGTACGGATTTCAATTGGAGATTTTGGCAAAAACTCATGGAGAGGCGGATCTAAAAGTCGCACGCAAACAGGTAATCCAGCCATAGTTTCAAACAATTCTACAAAATCAGCGCGTTGCATTGGCAGCAACCGATCAAGCGCCGCCTGCCGATCCTGATCCTTATCGGCAAAAATCATCTCACGCATTGCGGTTAAACGGCCCGGCTCAAAGAACATATGTTCCGTGCGGCACAAACCAATTCCATCCACTCGGAACGCCTGCGCCAACCGCGCATCGCTTGGCGTATCCGCATTCGCCCGAACGCCTAGCTTGCGAAATTCATCAGTCCAATCCAGAAATGTATTGAACGCACCACCAAGGTCAGGCTCAATCAAAGATACTGCCTGCTCAATCACTTCTCCTGTCGCCCCGTTCAGCGTAACGACATCACCCTCACAGAATTTTCGGCCATCCGGTAACTCAAACCGTTTGCGGCGCAGGTCAATATCCACATCCGAGGCACCTACAATACACGGTAGGCCAAGGCCCCGCGCAATAACAGCAGCATGACTGGTGATCCCACCGCGCGTCGTCAATACTCCTTGCGCCGATTGCATACCCCTAATGTCCTCAGGCGAAGTTTCAGTTCGAACCAAAATACAGTTTTCTTCCTGCGCGGCGGCAACTTGTGCTGCCTCTGCAGTGAAAACAATTTTGCCCCAATTTGCCCCTGGGCTAGCCGCTATGCCAGTTGTGATCACCTTGTAACGCGCTTTAGGATCAATGTGGCGGTGTAACATCTCCGTCAGCGATCCAGGTGTCACCGCCATAAGTGCCTCTTTTTTGTTGCGCAGGCCGTCCACCACTAACTGCACCGCGATCTCTACCTCTGCTTTACCCGAACGATCCGCCGGCCTAATATCCAGCACTAAAACTTGCCCGTCCTGCACCGAAAACTGCAATTGCGCCTCGTCTTTAAGCACATTCCGAGCCCTACTTATTAAATCCTGTAACTGCATAAAAACATCCGGCGCAACTTCTTCCAGCGACAAACCTCGATCATCGCGCCCTAAATACAGCTCGCCACCACGCCCAATAATTGCATCATGGCCATGAGTTTCACTGATGTAACGACCGTGCGATCCGGCTTTTCCCGAGGTAAATGTCGTGAACTGCGCTGACCCGACACCACATTCTCCCATTCCGGCCTTCCACGCCATATCCTGTACGATCAAACCAAGACCCGCATCTGCTGGTGCGCCCCGAGCCGTGCGTAAAATTCGTGCTGTGGTGCCTTCCCACATGCGCGCAACAGCTTGCAGAACTTGGCTCATTTGCTTAATTGGGCTTTGAGGAAAATGTTCACCTAGTTCTTCCTGGTAAAACTCCAACAAAGCATTTACCAGTCGGCTATAATCGCAGCCCTTGTTTGTAAACTCCGCCTCAACCAGCTCCTCTAGATCGTCTTCGTCCAACCGCGCTACCTTCAGCGCATAACTGCGAATGAAGCGACAGTATAAATTATTAGCCATATCTAGCCCGTGCTCTTGCGCCAAGATATCTCTAGTATCATTATTCATACCGATGTTTAAAATCGCCCGGGGCCCACCCCAATTACGCTGTTCGGGCGAACGGCGTACTGAATATAGAACACCAGGTTTAAGAGCGTTTTCCAAGATGCTAAGGTTCGGCACGTCACCAATGGCCAAACGATGCACAGCTGACTTTGACACCGCGAAACCACGTGGGACAGGCATGCCAGCGCCCAGTAATTTCCCCAAGGCTTCAGCCCGCACACCGTATTGAGCAGCTGGCAGCTTCGTTTGAGCTGTGATCTCAGCGATATCCGCGAAATCCTCCATGGGATAAATCTCCATTTTTTTAAAGATTAGGTCGCAAATGCTGCAAGCGCAACATATTACTCAACAAAAAAATGCTCAAGATCATGGGGTTGAGAATTTAATTCTGCAGCGCAGCAAAAAATTTATAATTGCAGTAAAGCCGCGATTACGCACGAAAGGTTGTATGGGTCAACCTTCAATCTTGTTAAAGTCTGCGACTTGCCCCATCACAGAACGAATACGGCTTAGTAAATTCAACCGATTACGCCGTACTGTATCACTATCAGCATTAATTTGGACCGCCTCAAAGAACGCATCAATTGGCTCACGCAAACCAGCCATAGCTTTCATGGCCTCCCCAAACTTCTCCAGCTCAATCGCAGGCGCAATCGCGCGTTCTGCAACTTCCAGCGCAGCAAACAAAGCACGCTCTTCATCTTGTTCGGCAAACTTCATATCCGCACCGTAGGAATATTCAACGCCGTCCCTCTCTTCGGCCTGCGTCAGAATATTATTCGCCCGCTTAAATCCTTGCAGCAGATTGGTACCATCATCCGATACAACAAATGCCTGCAGCGCTTCTACCCGCTTAACGAGTAATGTAAAATCATCATTTCTTGGCGTTATTAGGCAAGCGTCAATGACGTCGTGGGAAATGCCTTTATTGCGCAAATAAACTTTCAAACGGTCATGAAAGAAGGAAAGGAGATTTTCCGACACTGAGGGCCTGAATGATATTTTAGCACCTTCAGAAAAAGATTTCTCAATCAGGGGTTCATTCAAACTGGCAAGAGGTCGAGATAAACGCACGCTTCTCCATTCATGAGTGTCATGGTGAGCACTTGGTGCCACTGCTTGTTCGAAGCTTTGTGAGAAAGCTCCACCGTCATCTTTTGAAAGTAAGAGTTTCGAATTTTCTAGCCTCTTCGCACAGTCAACGTAGAAACGGCATATGACATCTGATATTCCAAGCCGTAGCCCATTTTCCAACACCAACCGAATAACACCCAGCGCTGCACGTCGTAGCGCAAACGGGTCTTTACTTCCCGTCGGCTTTTCATCAATTGACCAAAACCCGGCCAACGTATCAAGTTTGTCTGCAAGCGCCACAGTAACAGAAACTGGCGCACTCGGCACATCGTCACTCGGACCCAACGGCGAATAATGTTCCTGCGCTGCTGAAGCCACGTCCACAGCCTTGCCTGCTGAAGCTGCGTAGTAACGCCCCATAACGCCTTGCAATTCTGGGAACTCATAAACCATTTCAGAAGACAAATCTACTTTTGCAAACCGAGCCGCGTCCTCGACTACAACAGAATCCAAACCCAACTTAGGCGCAATGTCTTTAGCCAGCACAACGATGCGATCAATCCGCTCTGCCTGTGAACCCAGTTTGTTGTGGAAGGTTACACTCGCCAATTTCTCCACCCACAAACCTGCACCAGTTTTGGCAACTCGCAGATCATTTTCCCAAAAGAATTTCGCATCCGACAAACGTGCAAACAGCACTTTTTCATTCCCAGCCAAAATCGTCATTCCGTTATCAACCGTCTCACGGTTCGCAACGGTAACAAATTTTTCAATCCGATCCGTCTTTGGGTCGCGCACCGAAAAGAACTTCTGATGTTCCTTCATCGACAGTCGCAATACCTCCGACGGTAGGCTAAGAAAATCCTCAGCGATGTCGCCAACAAGTACTACAGGCCACTCGACTAAGCCTGCAACCTCCGCTAATAATTCTTTGTCTTCAACGACTTCCAGTCCGAGCGCAAAAGCTTTATTCGTCGCATCATTCCAAATGATCGCAGCGCGCTCGGCGGCGTCAAGTACTACATATGACTTTGCCAGCTCACTTGCATACTGATCAAACGATGTCACCTTAAACGAAACGGGAGCATGGAAACGGTGGCCCTGGGTCGTATCCACCGACAAGATACCACCCACCTCAAATGGTACTAATTCTGCACCTTCAGTATCATACAAAATACAGAGTATAGAGTGTAAAGGCCGCACCCATTTTAATGAACCAGCACCCCAGCGCATGGACTTGGGCCAAGGAAAATTGCGAACCACGCTGGGAACTACTTCGGCAATTATCTCAGCAGCCGCTCGTCCGGGCTTCTCAATGAGAGCAAAATACACCTTTCCCTTTCTTTCGTTCCTAATTTCAAGTTGATCTTTGGACATGCCCACGCCACGCAAGAACCCTTCAATCGCCTTTTCAGGCGCATCCACGCGCGGCCCTTTTCGCTCTTCTTTCAGGTTAGGTGAACGATCTGTGAGCCCTACAACGGACAGGCACAAACGACGCGGTGTCACTAACACCCCCGCGCTTTCAAAAAGTAGACCCGCCTCAACGAGCCCGGTCGTCACCATTTTTTTTAGATCGTCCGACGCTTGTTTTTGCATTCGCGCAGGGATTTCTTCCGAAAACAGCTCCAACAACAAATCAGTCATCTTAATTCGCCCACTTTTGGTTCAGCGCAGCCGCGCGATCATCTTGAAAAACCGCCGAAATTCGGCTCATGCCAGGTTCAATACTGCGTCCCCCTAGGAATGGAACTTCTTCTTCGATCATCATAGCGTCTCCCGGGTTTTTATCGTTAAACCACGTTAGCCCAGTGAGTCCTAAATTGCTTAGGAATACATCCTCGTTCTCGAATGGAATTTCTTTTAGCCCTAAATTACTTTTAGAGAACATTTTCAGTGCATCCCGTTTTTGCTCGACGACGTCGGTCAGGTCTGAAGCTGATACCTCTTTCGAACAACCTTCTGGCAAATCATTCCCATCAAACTGAGCCTTTCCACAGGCATTTATCTGGCGCCACATATAGGCTTTTCCATCTGGGTATTGCGCGATAAAGCGTGAAAACCCAAAGGGTATATTTTTCTCCGCCAAAATAACATTAGCATTACCAGCCTTGATATCTTTAGAAATTATTTCAGCATCAAAACAGTCGAACCAAGACGGCGCCGTTAGGGGCTCTGCTAAATCTTTGAACTCTTTGGATAGAGAATAATCCCAGTCCACTGAGAAACATGCTCGCAATTTCAGTGGTGACGTATCTGCATCAATTCCATAGTAATTGGAAACATCAAACAAATTGCCGCCAACGAGAACCTCTTCCAACCCATTTTGCTGCTCATAGTACGCGTAGGTTTGGCTATACCAAAGCCCCACACCGGCAGCTAAAGCGATTGTAACAATTCCACCTACTATCAGATTACCGTTCATCGCGGCATACTTTCAGGTGCAGATCCACCCGCTTCGGTTTGCACAAATGCATCTGCGCACATCTTAGACAAAGCTCGCACCCGCCCGATATAGGCTTGGCGCTCCGTCACGGAAATCACACCTCGTGCGTCCAGAAGGTTAAATAAATGGCTGGCTTTGATACACTGGTCGTATGCAGGGTGTGCCATCACAATCCACTTCCCAGTCTTTGGATCTTCGTCAGGCACATCTAGAATACGTTGGCACTCAGCCTCCGCATCCTCGAAATGCTTCAACAACGTCTCCGTGTCAGCCACGTCAAAATTCCAACGGCTATACTCCTGCTCAGTCTGCTTAAACACATCGCCATAAGTCAGCGCAATTGACGCATCTGGATCGTTGTAAGGCATATCCATTACGTGGTTCACACCCAACACATACATCGCTAATCGCTCTAATCCATAGGTCAATTCGCCTGACACAGGTTTACAGTCATGCCCTCCAACTTGCTGGAAATATGTGAACTGTGATACCTCCATTCCGTCACACCAAATTTCCCAGCCAAGGCCCCACGCCCCCAATGTTGGCGACTCCCAATCATCTTCTACAAATCGGATGTCGTGTAAGTTTAAATCGATCCCAATAGCTTCGAGGGAACCTAAATAGAGGGCCTGCAAATCAGGTGGACTAGGCTTAATCAAAACCTGATATTGATAGTAGTGCTGCAACCTGTTTGGGTTTTCGGCATACCGCCCATCTGTCGGACGACGTGACGGCTGTACGTACGCGGCGGCCCAAGAATTGGATCCTAACGAACGCAGCGTTGTTGCTGGATGGAACGTTCCCGCCCCTACCTCCATGTCGTAGGGCTGCATCACAGCACATCCCTTATCGGCCCAATAGCCTTGCAAACGCAAAATAATTTCTTGAAACGACTTTGGCTTGGCTTTTACCAACGCAGACATTCGGCAATCCTCAATGGCTTTTGTTACTTAACACCCTTCCATATGGAATGCCTGCGAAAGGGTCAATTACAACCTCTAACTTGCGCTTAACGACACAATAATAATAGGTGGAGGCAATCATGATTTGGATAAAAGCATGAACACAAATACCACTAAAATATTTATATTTATGCAACAAAAACAA
>DLZA01000368.1:1050-3136 GCA_003447515.1 Paracoccaceae bacterium | reverse complement strand
CCAGGGAACAGCCTCAATATTGACAGTAACGCCTGGATTTGCAGCTGTGAAGGCATCCACAACGGTTTGGTCTGCGTCACGGATTTCACCGCCACACATAATAAAGTGAAGCTCTTGCGCCTGGATCGACAGCGTCGAACCAGCTACCATCACAGCCCCTAAAGCTAGTGTTTTCAAGTATCTCATTTGATTTCTCCCTTGGACATTGAGATTGTTAGTTTTGTTACTCCTTCACCGCACCTGCGGTTAAACCGGCGACGAGGTATTTTTGAAGGAACAAGAAGATGATCATTACGGGCAGCACGCCGGTAAGGGCTGCGGCCATCATCTCGTTCCAAGTCACCGACTGGTAGCCGATGAATTCGAACAGACCTGCGGGAAGGGGTTGGTATTCCCGGGTCTGATTGAATGTGATTGCGAACAGGAATTGCTGTGCATAGGCGCCGATGAATACGGCTATACTCACAACAAGTAGTCCTGGTAAGGCAAGCGGTAGTACGACGCGGCGCAGTGTGTAAATCCGAGACGCGCCATCCATAAAGGCGGCTTCTTCTAACTCAAGTGGAATTTTTTCAAGATATGATCGCAACAACCAGATTCCAGTTGGTATTAAAAAGGCCACACCAGGAACGATCATCGCCCAATAGGTATTTAAGATTCCCATAGTTGCCATCACTCTGTACAGCGGGATCAAAAGGACAGCTCCTGTAAACATATTAACGCCCAGAAAGATCGAGAGGCTGATGTTTTTGAATGGAAAATCCAAACGCGCATAGGCATAGGATGCCGGGATAACAAAGATTAAAGTGATCAATGTTACTGCAGTGGAAATGAATATCGAATTAAAGATATATCGACCTAGCAACGGGACGGTGTTCCACATATCTTGGTAAGCCTTAAAGCTAAAATCATCAGACCAAAACTGGTAAGGGCTGCGGAAAAGGTGCTCCAGTGGGCGCAAAGATGCCATGAACATTTCAAAAAACGGGAGCAGCAGGAAAATGAGGAACGCTGCCATAGCAGCGTAAATCCCGATTATTTGCCAGATTGAATACCGATCCATCATGTTACTTGGTCCCATAATATTTGGAGACTTTGTTCAGCAGCCATAGATAAGCCACAGAAAAGAGCCCAAGCAGGCAAACAATAACGATTGTCCGCGCTGCTCCTTCGCCAAACTTTCTGCTGGAAAAAGCGGTCTTATAGCTGTCGATGATCATTGTGGTCGTGGCAGATCGCGGCCCGCCTTCAGTGAGAATCCAAATAATTTCAAAACTGTTGAAGGTAAATATTGCCGACAGAAGCGACATTGACACGATTACTGGCATGATCTGCGGGATAGTGATACGACGGAAACGATACCAGCGTGAGGCACCATCAACCCAAGCGGCCTCATACAGATCGCGGTTGACCCCTTGCATCGCTGCCAGGAAGAACAGCGTTACCATGGGTACACCAACCCAAACATCAGCAACCACAGCGGAATAAAAGGCCGACTGTTTATAGGCGAGGAATTCAAATGATTTGTCGACAATTCCAACGTATTGCATAACGCCAGAAAGTAGCCCGAAGGCCCCATTATACAGCCACAGCCAACCGATCATTCCGATCGCAATTGGAATGACCCATGGTGGTAGAACAAGGATACGGAAAAGAGCACGCCCAGGTATAGCCGCGTTCAAAAGTGTGGCGCCGATTAATCCCAACACAAGTTTCAGACCGACCGACAGAAACATCCAATAGAACGTACGCCAAACTGTCTGTTTGAACTTTCGGCTTTCGGCGAGGTCCTGGTAATTCTCCATTCCCACGTAGGAGAAATTGGGGCCGATCCTCGTATCAGTAAAGGAAAGCCGTAAGGTTTCAGCCAAAGGCCACGCGACAATTATGGCAATGAACAACATGGCTGGTGCAATGAGAAGCCAGGCAAAGGCACTCTCAGACAGCCTCTTAGGGCGCGTTTGTGGTGCATTTGTAGGCGCTTTCAAGGCCTATCCCCTCCGCAGTTCGATCTGTGTCGAAATGATTCTTTGTCCCTATGGTACCTAATTTTTCAAAAATACTACCAATTAAATACCAAATTTTG
>DLZA01000368.1:0-663 GCA_003447515.1 Paracoccaceae bacterium | reverse complement strand
TAAATATGAAGTCGAAAATAAGAATTGGTATTTTTCTAATAATACCAAATCGAGGGCCAAATGACTATGATGGTATCTAAAATTTATTCGGCTGAGCGTTGGTTCGAAGCTGGGCAAGGGCCGCGATATCAACAACTGCGTCGTTACCTGAGAGCGTCGATACGTTCTGGTGAATTGGCTGCAGACACTCAGCTTCCACCTGAGCGCGTCTTGGCCGACTTAACGGATGTCAGCCGAGTAACAGTTCGCCGAGCGATTTCTGCGCTTGCAGACGAAGGGCTTGTCGAACAGCGACGCGGAGCGGGCACTTTCGTCCGACCTCAGGTTGAAAAATTAGAACAATCTCTGTCTTCATTGGTTTCGTTCTCTGAGAATATTCGTTTGAGGGGCCAGAAGCCGTCATCAAGGGTTTTGCAACGGGGACTCTTTATGCCGGACATAAATGAATTTCTGATACTTGGACTGACCCAAGCGTCGCGTGTAGCACGCATCAAGCGGCTTCGTTTCGCAGATGATACGCCACTCGCGATTGAAACTTCAACTGTACCGACCGATTTTATTCCTGATCCTGAGAGTGTGGAAACCTCTCTTTATGAAGCCTTGCGTGCTCGTGACCGTGCGCCAGTCCGCGCGGTGCAACGTGTCACGGCTTGTAATCTGGCG
>DLZA01000364.1:4531-8738 GCA_003447515.1 Paracoccaceae bacterium | reverse complement strand
CTTGGGCCAGCGATCACGCTAACGCCGTTAACGGGACGCTAGACCCCGGTTCCACGCACGATGTGCCGCCCTCACCAATGGAGGTGGCATTCACCCCAGAGGCCAAGGCGATCCTACGGCGCTACGAGGAGCGGCTGGTGGACGCCATTAGGGCAGAGGCAGGCACTGGGCTGGAGGCCATGTATAATCGATCCAGAGAGATCGCCATGCGGCTGTCGCTTATCATTGCCAGATCAATGGGACAAGAAAGTATCGGGCTGGACGCAATGCAGTGGAGTATCGATTATGTCGAGCATTACGCCACTGAGACCATCAAAATGTTCAAAGCCAATATGGCAGACGGCCCCTTCGATGCCTGCTGCAAGGCGGTGTTCACCAAGATCGAAACAGCGGGGCTGGCTGGCATCACAGAGAGCCAGATTACCAGATCGGTGGGGGCATTCGCAAACATGGACAGACGTAAGCGTGGAGACGTTCTGGACGCGCTGGCAAACGACAGGGGCATAGAGTGCCGAAACTTAAACGAGGGCAAGCGGGGCCGTCCGACGATGGCTTGGTTTGCACCATCAATTCAATAGCGGGGGGGGCATAATGTTTGAGCGAGAGCAGTGGAAAAAAATCTACGAGCAAAACTTAATAATGAAGAACGCACTGGAGGAGATCAGGGATGTCGCTAATGTGAGCGAGGGTGTGCAGTTCTATGCGATGCTGGCTGAGAAAGCCCTCGACAAATGCCGCGACGATTAACTGCATGATTTATTGCATCATTAAACATTGGGGTATTTGTCAATGATTTCAACGGGTTCTGATTTATTGTATTTATTGCATTTATTGCGACACCTTGGGGGCGTCTATACTCCTCACCCTCCACCCCCCCTCATATATAGGTGGGGGGTAGGGGGTGGGGGGCAGTAATACACTATATGTATATATAATAATAATAATAATAATATTATATATATAAACAAGGTACTTAGGGCGTTTCGATTTATTGCATTTACTGCTCTGCAATAAATGAGCAGAAAATAAACTAAATAAATTAACGATGGCCCTTGATGTACCCGTAAAAGTATCTATTTGTAGTGTGTAAGAGAGAGAGGAAATATAATGAAACATAAATTTGAAAAACTGACACACTGCGAGTTTACTGGGCGCAAATTTAAACGGCCTGAGTATCTGTATCGCGGTTTTAGATTTCAGAGCAAGCCAGCAACATACGGTTATTGGAGAGCAAATCAACAAAATGTAAATAATCCAAACGTGAAGGCACAATGGTTCAGTCACAACACCCGCCGCGCGGTTCAATTTTACGTTGATAATTTCTTGGATGGGGAGACATCGTAATGTCCATACGTAGAATGAAATACAACAAGAATGGGTTCGACATTATTTGTCGTGTCCACGGCTCTGGAGAATATTCATGGGCCGACATCCTCTGGAAGTCATACGGCGAAGACCAATACACATACATTGGTCGCATCTTCAAAACGACCACAATGGCTTGTGGCACAACACGCGATACAGCCACTTGGCATCACGTCAAAGGCGAAAGCCCAACAACCAAAAAATCTTGGCAAGATGCCGCCAAAGATTTGTTCAAATCCTTCAGAAAGGAAGCAGCGTAATGACACGTAATCAAATCATCAAAGCAGTAGGTAACCCACACCTCAATCTATATGCTTCAGACGGTTACTTTTATTTCGTCTTCGATAATGGCGACATCAATGATTACGATGATCACAGCGTCTACGTGTATCGGCTAAAACATTTGTCTTTAAGCCAGTGGATCAATGAGGCTCAAACATTTTTGAAAGGTATCGGACAATGAGTGGCGCAACAGCACAAGACTTCGCAAAATGGGAAGACCACGCCAAGAGCGTGGACTACCACGCCCTCGTCTTCATCATCCAAGACTGCCGCAATGCGCGGCAGGCAATGAAAGGCTGGAACCCAGAAAAAGAAAACTTCTATGCCGACCAAGGCATGACATATTCAGACGAACTTAGAAGGAGGATTAAATGAACCAAGATGATCTAGATACGCTAACAGAGGTGCGCCAAGAAATTCGGCGCATCAATCAAGCCGCAATGCGAACCATCTTCAATCCAGCAGCAACAGAAGCACTGGAGGAATTAATACAGAAAGGAAAAAAACAATGGAACTTCAAAAAATTCACGGGTTAATCACAAACATAACCCAGCACTATTCAGCTTTCGCTGTAAACACAGAAGGCCAAAATACCTTCATCACCAACAACCTTGCACGGTTCCTGCAACTATCTGTAGGCGATCAAGTGCTAATGGAAGTCGTGCCAAACCATCCAGACAAGGCGCAAACAATACCATACCGCGCAGTCGGTTGCGTAAAGCTCAAGGAAAGTCTACCAGAGGAAAGCCCAGAGCAGCCAGAACATGGCGTCCTTATCGAAATTATTGAGCGGCAAAAACAAACGCCGCAACAAATAGCGGAAGACCTCAAGGCGGTGCTGAAAGCCGCAGATACATACCTCATTACGTCCGAAGTGATTGCAGCATACCGCGAAGACAACCCAGAACATGCAGCCACAACAGATAAAGATATCAATAACAATCTGGCTAGAATGCACAGCAAAGGCAAAATAGCCAAGGCAGAAGTGTGGGGAAGCCCAGAGCAATCCAAATGTAGCTTTAACCTCTGGGCGCATAACGTCTCAAGGTTCACGCTATGAACCTAGAACGCATAGAAGAGTTGGGTCAAATTCTATCAAAACTTGACCTGACAATCGCTCACATGCTGTCGTGCAAAATAACGCCCGATGATTTTCCAGACCTCAATGACGCACTAACAATGTTAGAAGAGGCCAGAGGAATGCTGCGAAAGGCATATCAAAACGTCAGGACAGAATATGACAGCAAATGACTTGAACGAAATCTTGGAAGCAATGCCAGACGAAATGAGCGACACTCAAGTCATGGCAGTAATCGCAACAATCATACACTCATATGATCTAGATCATATGTTCCCAGAAATTATGGTCGGTGCTGGGGAGGCGCTGTTTGATATCCACAGAAATATAAAAAAAGAGGGAATGCATTGACCAGAAAGGCAATTAAACGAGAGCAGTTTAAAGTAGATCACCTGACATTTGAACTGACAGACACGACCTACAAAGTAATCGCAGGAGAGGCCGTACACGCAAAGGATCGACGCCCACTATTTACGGGCGTCATCACCAAAGGAACCGCAACAGAGCTACGCAGACTGGCTCACCACTTCGATGAAAGGGAGGATAAATTATGATCGATTACGATAAAATAAACATGAATGAATACGCTCTTAAACTAAGGCGCGATGGAAAAACATTTAAGCAAATAGGCGATGAGTTTGGCGTAAGCAGAGAACGAGCAAGGCAGAGGGTCGCGTGGGGAAGCAGACATGAAGACAAGCTAGAGCGGCATGAAGCTGCCACAACAATGGGCGATCTGTTCATGTCAGAACGAGCAATGAATACAATAAACACCCTGTCGGCTCTTGATATGACATTTGATGAGTTCTTAGATAATGTCAGCTATAAAAAAATGATGCATACACCCAATCTTGGAAAGGTTACCGCAAAAGAAATAATAAATACGCTCAAAGAAAAAAACGTCTCAGAAGAAAAGCTGGCAAAATGGGAAGGGAAAAACAATAAAATAAAACCATATCAGGCAATCGCAATCACTATCCAAAGCGTTTGCAAAAACCCTGATATCAAACCAAAAGATCGCATGAAACAAATAGCAACAATTCTTGAGCCAATGCTAAACGAAATATTCGGCAGCGAATACGAACCATATGAAGAGGATAAATTATGATCGTTAAATCTTGGCAATTCAGAGGCTACGAGTGGAGCCAAGACATGCCAGAATGGCTAAAGCCAGAATGCTCCAAACGTGCGGGAAGCCCACACCTGTGGGTTCACACGCAGGCAGGAGAAGAAGCAGCAGCGTCAGGGCAATACATCGCCATCAATCTGAGAGGCCACGTCAGCATCCACAACACAAAGCCAGACGGTTGGGTGAAAGAAATTATCGCAGGTGTTGCCTTCGCAACCCTTGTCGCAATTGTCGCCATCGCAATGCTCTCCCTTTAATCAATCGCAATTAATGGGAGTTGACACAAATGTTTTTGATTGACCCAGAATCAATGCATGATAAAACAAACGGGAAATCGAGGATGGTCTCCTTGA
>DLZA01000364.1:3572-4198 GCA_003447515.1 Paracoccaceae bacterium | reverse complement strand
GTTAGATTGAGGCTCAAAGCAATGATAGTTGTGGAGAGTAAATATAGCTTGTCGTAGTGATAGCTGCGGCAGGCTTTTTTTATCACAAGAACGACAACCCTTTTTTTTAATTTAATTTTGCATTATATGAAAATTAAAGGAGGGCCGCATCATGGCGAAAAAAACAACCAAGAAAAAACCAGCCAAAAAATCAGTCGGTAGGCCGAAGTTTGAAATCACAGAAGAGGTGATGTCAGAGGTTAAAACCCTTGCAGGGCAGGGATTGACCGTCGAACAAATCGCATCTTGCTTGGGAATTTCACCCGCCACCTTCTACAATAGGCAGGCCGAAAATTTAGAGTTTATGGAGACTATAAAAAAGGGAAAGGCAATTGCCCTGTCAAAAGTCACCAACGCCCTGTTTGAAAATGCTGTGGTCGAGCGGGATAATGTCGCCATCATTTACTACCTAAACAACAGAGACAAAGAAAACTGGTCGAATAAGCATGAGGTCTCAACCACTGTCGAGCATAAAAATGTCATAGATTTAACAAGGATGAGCGATGACCAACTCAGCGCAATTGCATCAGCTTTTAAGCAAGCTGACACTGGAGCAAGTTCAAGCGGAGCGTTACCGCAGATCATTG
>DLZA01000364.1:2199-3219 GCA_003447515.1 Paracoccaceae bacterium | reverse complement strand
TGGCCGACGATTGAACCGGGCGTCGATTTCAAAAACAACTGGCACATAGATGCCATCAGTGATCACCTACAAGCCGTGGCCGAAGGCGACATTAAGCGCCTGATCATCAACGTGCCGCCACGACACATGAAATCAATTAGCGTGGCCGTGGCGCTGCCTGCGTGGACTTGGGCAACACAACCATCCAAGAAGTTCCTCTATGCGTCCTACGCTGCCTCCCTGTCGATCAGGGATAGCACCAAGTGCCGCAGGCTGATCGATAGCCCGTGGTACAAGGCGCACTTCGGTGACAAGTTCAAGCTGACCGACGATCAAAACCAGAAGCAGCGGTTTGAAAATGATCACACAGGCTTCAGAATCGCGACCAGTGTCGGTGGTGCGCTAACTGGTGATGGTGGTGACATCATCTGCATCGATGATCCACACAACAGCGTGGAGGCCGACAGCAGCGCCGTCAGGGAGGGTGTGCTGGACTGGTGGGATCAGGCCATGCAGACGCGCCTTAACGATCCGCAGACGGGCGCGTTTGTCATCATCATGCAAAGGCTGCACGAACAAGACCTCACAGGCCATATACTCGCAAATGAGCTAGGAAATGAATGGGATCACCTGTGCCTGCCTGCCAGATATGAGATCGGCCACCCAACGCCCAACAGATCAACTCTTGGCTTCACAGACCCCCGCACAGAAGAGGGGGAGCTTCTGTGGCCCGATAGGATGGATGAGAAGACCCTTACCACCCTAGAGCGCAGTCTTGGCTCCTACGCAGCCGCAGGGCAGCTACAGCAGCGGCCAAGCCCCAAGGGCGGTGGTATCCTCAAGTCAAGCTGGTGGGTGCCGTGGGAAAAGGAAGACCTCCCCGAAAATATCGAATATGTAATCCAATCGTGGGACACAGCCTTTGAAACAAAGGAAAGCTCTAGCTTCAGCGCCCGTACCACTTGGGGCGTATTCAAGTATCAAGGATACGACTGCGCTATCGTGCTAGAGGCATGGTACGATAAAGTTAACTACCCAGAG
>DLZA01000364.1:1158-1869 GCA_003447515.1 Paracoccaceae bacterium | reverse complement strand
TACGCAAGCTGGCGCAGGAGGCATACGATGACTGGGAGCCAGACGCAGTCTTGATAGAGAAGAAGGCGTCAGGGCAGAGCCTCCTGCAAGACCTCAGAATGGCAGGGGTGCCAGTGCTGGCGTACAGCCCAGACCGCGACAAAGAAGCTCGCGCACACGCCGCATCTGCGCTGCTGGAAGACGGCAGAATATTCTATCCCAAGCGCAAATGGGCCGAAGATTTGATCTCAATATGTGCCGCCTTCCCCGCTCACCCAAATGATGATATCGTTGACACTTGCACCCAAGCATGGCTAAGACTGCGTAAGGGCTGGTTCCTTGGTCACACAGAAGACCCCGACGAGGACGATTATCAAGAACCGCAAAGGATAACTCTATATGGCTGATCCAAATGTAATCCCGTTTGCCGAAGGCGCACCCGCAGATGACCTGATGGTAGAGACCCTTCCAGATGGTGACGTGCTAATCGGTGACCCAGAGCTTGACGTAATCGAAGAAAGCGACAGCGGTTTCGACGCAAATCTTGCAGAAGAGATCGACGCACGGGAGCTATCGGCCAAAGGTGCGGAGCTTGTCAGCTTTTACGAAAACGATGAAGCCGCCAGAGACGAGTGGAAAACACGCTACAAGGCTGGCCTCAAAACTCTAGACCCAGACGGGGGCTTAGATGAAAGCGAAGACGAGAGGGCCACCCGTGGCCTGTCCATCGTT
>DLZA01000364.1:0-855 GCA_003447515.1 Paracoccaceae bacterium | reverse complement strand
GCCACCCGTGGCCTGTCCATCGTTGTTCACCCCCTGATCGCTGAAGCGGCAACCCAATTCAATGCCAAGGCCATCGCAGAGCTTTACCCGTCAGGTGGCCCAATCAAGTCGGTCATCATTGGTCAGCCCGATGAGGAAATCGAAGAGCAGGGCCGCAGGGTCAGAGAATTTATGAATTATCAGATCACAGAGGAAATGCCCGAATACTTTCCCGATCTGGATCAAATGCTGTTTCACCTACCGTTGGTCGGCCAGACGTTCAAAAAGGTGTGGTGGGACGTAAACCTCGACAGGCAATGCAGCCAGTTCGTCAAGGCAGAAGACTTCTGCGTGGCACCAGAGAGCAAAGACCTCTACACATCCCCACGCTATACCCACGTCATTAGAATGCCAAAGAACGACTACAATCGCTATGTTCAAAACGGCTACTACCTCCAGACCAGCGATGCAGGCAGCGATGATGTCGATCCAGCCGACAGCGTTATTGGCGAAATCGAAGGCGTTGATGAATACGACGATAGCAATGATGACATAATCACACTTCTTGAAATGCACGTCTATGATTTGTTCGACGGCATTGACGGCGAAGAAATGGATGAAGAGGATGAGGACGATAATGCTGTCGCCCTGCCCTATGTCATTACCATTGATTACGACAATCAAAAGATCGTGTCGGTCAGGCGCAATTGGCGCGAAGACGATGAGATGAAAAAACGCCGTGACTGGTTTGTGAGCTACAAGTTCTTGCCGGGTTTGGGATTTTACGGCTTTGGCCTCTATCACATGATCGGTGGGTTGGGCAAAGCGGCGACAGGATCACTTCGCGCTCTGCTCGACAGTGCAGCATTCAGCAAT
>DLZA01000367.1 GCA_003447515.1 Paracoccaceae bacterium | reverse complement strand
TTTGGTGAAAAATACAAACAATGGAACGCCGCATTCGACGCAGGCTTCGCTCACGCACTTGGAAAATCCGTGATCGTGCTGCAAATGGAAGAGCACAATCACGCCCTAAAAGAAGTCGACGCCGCCGCACAAGCAGTTTGTTATTCTTCCAAAGAAGTGGCGCAATGCCTGACCTACATTCTCAACGGCACACTCCCCTAAAATGCGCGCCCTCTTACAGCGCGTGACAAGTGGATCTGTTTCCGTACGCGGCAATGTCATCGGCGAAACAGGTCCGGGACTCGTGATCCTTGCCTGTGCGATGCAAGGCGACACAGCCGAAAACGTTGAAGCCACCGCCAAAAAAATCGTTAGCCTTCGCATTTTCAAAGACGACGACGGCCGCATGAACCGCTCTTTGCTTGATACGGGTGGCAGCGCCCTCATCATCAGCCAATTCACCCTCGCCGCCGATACCTCGCGCGGCAATCGTCCCGGATTCTCCGCCGCCGCTTCACCAGATATTGGTGAAACTCTCTACAATCAACTCTGCAAGTCCATTGAGGATTGCGGCGTGGCCGTGGCCAAAGGTCAATTTGGCGCTGACATGCAAGTCAGCCTGATCAACGATGGCCCCGTCACAATCATGGTCGAAAAGTAACCTTCTTCTTTTAAGCATAAATACTTCGGAGCACGAGGCAGCGCCTCGTCATTGCGCTCAGAATAATGCCGCAAAGCGGCTCAATTTGGCGAAGTATCCTCGCGTAAAACGCTTGCGGGTGCAAACTTCCGCCCCTCAAAGGTCACTGCCTCTGCCCCGTAATTGAACCAAAACCGCTCAGCGCCGCAATCACGCACCCGCAACCCTTCGGGCAAATCCATCACCTCAATACCCGCACGCGCGCACAACTCTCCCAAGATCCGCATGCTAGCCGTTTCATCAGGCCAACTAGCCATATACGTCAGCGCGCCCTGCCGCACCACAGCCGCACGCCCATCGGCGAGGGTTTCAACAACATCAGTTGTCCCTTCAATCTCCTCACGATACCCCTGAACCGCGCCACCCTTCGCCAACGCCATAGGCCGATCCGCTCGCAAGGTTTCAACCAAAGACACCGTCACATCCAGCCCTTTCATCGCTGGTGGTAAAGGCACAGGGATCGCCATTTCAGCTGTCCGCGCACCCGTCCTTGGCCCCAACAAAACTTCAGCATCTGACACAGCCAAAGCCTGCTTCAACCCGTCCGACATCGTCATCAAGCCAGATGCCACAACCACTTTGCGGCTCGTAAAATCCCGCGTGCTCGGCGGTACAATATCCACCGAAATACCCAATTTACGCAGCGCACGGTACAGATCGAACACAAGCCCAAAATAGCTCAACCCCTGCCCCTGTGGCTGAGTATCCCAAGCAAATTCAGCATCATAATCGAAAACCAACGCAACAGGCGCAACGCTTGCGACAACTTCGGGTGCATCCGTCAACTCCGCGGCAACAGCCACAGCCTCCGCCATCGCAGGCGCGTCTATACTGTCGGGGCGCAAAAGCCCCGCATGCATCTGTTCCTGCGCAAACGGCGCTTGACGCCAACGGAAATAACACACGGCCTCCGCCCCATGCGCAAAGGCTTCCCATGTCCACAAACGCACCATTCCTGGCAAGGGCGCGGGATTAAACGGCGCCCAGTTCACAGGCCCTGGCTGCTGTTCCATCACCCACCAACGTCCACGCCCAACTGCGCGGTATAGATCATGGTGAAACGCCTGAAAATCAGGGTCCCCTTGCCGCATATAGGCCGCTTGCCGAGCCGCATCGGCCCCGACGCGATCCTCCAGAAACCCCAACGGATAGCTGTCCCACGTGGCGATATCTAAATCTGCACCCACATCGAAATGATCGAAATCCGTCACGTGGCCCATGTAATTGTGCGACACAGGCGCATCCGAATGGGCGCGGATAATGTCCACTTGCCGCCGATTAAACGCCACAACCTGATCCGAAGAAAACCGCCTAAACGCCAACACGTGTGCGGGGTTTGGCTCCGTCACTGTCAAATTGGGCAGATCAATCTGATCAAACTCCGCATATTCCATAGACCAAAACACATTGCCCCAAGCCGTATTCAACGCTGATGGCGATTGATACCGCTGGGAGCACCAATCCTGAAACGCCTTTCTCGCCGCATCGGAATAACTGATCGTCGTATCATGACAGCCGTATTCATTGTCCGTCTGCCACGCCGCCACCTGCCGCCCGTACCGCTTGGCCACTGCTTCAACGATGCGATCACACTCTTGCGCATACCCTTCATGACTAAAGCAATAATGCCGCCGCGACCCGAACTTGCGCTCCTTCCCATCAGCCCCAACGGCCAACATATCGGGATGGCGATCCAGCATCCAACGAGGCGGCGTCGCAGTGGGCGTGCCGAGCACTACCTGCAGGCCTGCATCGTTCAAAATTGCAATCGCCTCGTCTAGCCATTCCCAATCGAACCGCCCGTATTCGGGCTCAATCTTGGACCAAGCGAACTCGCCAATGCGCACCCAAGTCAACCCAGCCGCCACCATGCGCGCGGCATCTCGCGACCACATCTCTTGGGGCCAATGTTCGGGATAATAACAGCAGCCAAGCGTGCGTTTCATAACACCACCTGATGTTCAGCCTGCCCTTTGACACCCACTTCAATCGCAAAGGTTTTCCCTTCGTCCGAACCATCCAACCCGTCCGCGGCCGAGGTCACAAACAAAGTCGTCAAATCCGCACCACCAAACGCAGGACAAGACGCCTGTTTCGCCGCGACGTCCACCGCCGACAAAAACACACCATCGTTTGAGTAGCGCGCCACACGACGCGCGCCCCATTGCGCATTCCACAGGCATCCCTCGGCATCTACAATCGATCCATCAGGGTTCAGACCATCACCGCTCAAATCTACAAAAACCGCAGGCACACCCGTCGGCCAGCCCTCAGCATCCAACGCCATTGTCAAAATTTTCTGCAACCGCGTATCGGTGAAATAGACCCGATCGCCATTTGGCGCGAAACAAATGGAATTAGAAATGGTGATGTTCCCAAACAACATCCGAACTTCGCCACGATAGTACCTAAAAATCGCACCAGCATTTGGTTCTGCCGACTTGCCCATCGTCCCAATCCAGAACCCACCTTGCGGGTCCGCACGCCCATCATTGGACCGCGTCACAGGGTTTTCTGCATCCAGATCAACTACATGCACCCGCGAACCGTCCCGCAGATCAAACGTAAACAACGCCGTTTCACTGGCGATAAGCAACCGATCTACATCAATCCAGCCAGCTGCCGAAACATGCTCGTCAAACACCCACTCCTGCGTTTTCGAAATCAACTTCTTGCTGATAATATCAAACCAAAACAACTCACCACGCAAAGGGTGCCACAATGGTCCTTCACCCAGTAGACACTGCCGATCATCATAAACCTCAGCCCGCATCATAGGCCACCACAATCGCCGCCGCCTTCTTCGCGACCATATCCGCACCATCACCAGGTTTATAAATCGCTGTCCCGATACCAAAGCCTGTGATACCAGCCGCGAACCAATCCGCGAAATTGTCAGGGCCGGCTCCCCCCACGGCATAGGTCTTGCACCCAACAGGCAGAACCGCCAACATCGCCTTTAACCCCGATGGTCCAACCAAAGACGCTGGAAAAAACTTCAAACCATCCGCGCCCGTGCGCAGCGCTGTAAACGCTTCTGTCGGTGTCAATACACCCGGATAACTCTGCATCCCCAGCGCTTTGGTCTTGGCAATAACATCCACGTTGCAATCAGGCGAAACCACCATTGCACCGCCCACATTTTGCACCCGCTGCGCATCTTCGACCGTCAACACTGTTCCCGCGCCAACCAGTGCCTCTGACCCGTGCGCCACCGCCAGCTTTTCAATACTGTCAAACGCATTGAGGGAATTCAGCGGAACCTCGATCTTATCAATCCCAGCGGCGCGAATAGCATCCGCAATCGGCAGGACTTCATCAGGCGTCACACCACGCAAAATGGCGATAATCTCTCGGCTCATGTCGTTCCTTTCATCGTGTCATAGGCCGCGATCAGCCCCAGCCTTGTCATCGGCTGCGCATCATAAACCTGCGCTTTCAATCCCTGCAACGACAGCGCCTTGGCATAGACCTCAACCACCTCTGGCGCACCAATAATAGCGAGGTTCTGTCCCAGCCAATACGGCCGCGTTGCCGCCAATTCCAACCCAATCAAAAGGCCAGACAGCCGCGCTCGTGCGACCTCAGCCGATTGGTCGCCAACCAATGATGCCGCGCGCAATCCAAACAATGTTGCCGCTACGCTTTCGGGTCGCGAAATCGCTTCTGACAACGCAGCTTCAAACGCTGCATCGTCCCAGCCTTTCACCGCAACCGAGTGTTTCAGAACAGATTGCCGCGCCAGCAGCGCATACATTTCACCCGTCATAAAGGTCTGAAAAGAAACTATTTCTTCGGCCGAAATATGCGCCCATTTAGAATGCGTCCCAGGCATCATCAACACGCCATCAAACTTAGGCTGCCCCCGCAGAAACCCCGCTACCTGCGTTTCTTCGCCCCGCATCACATCAGGCTGCGCCACCTGTTTCATACCCGGCAAAATGCGCACATCAATGCGCGGATCATCCGACGGTACTTGCGTCGCGCCGTCTCCGCTTGGCGGCTTGCTTGGCACGGCAAGATAGTCCGCTTCGACCCAGCCTTGCTTCGCGCCAACCATCCCACAACAAATCACAGGCGTTACACGGTCAGCCGCCAAAAACTCATCGATAATCCCCAGCAACACGCCTTCAAATTGCGCAGGCTCCAGTCCGCCCATGCCCTGATCAGACGACCGCTCTGCCAGCAAATCGTGGCTGGCATCCATCGCCCAAACCCGCAGATTCGACGTGCCCCAATCCACCGCAATCCAAGCAACCCGATCCGCGATGCTCATCCCGTCACCACTACGCCGCCGTCCACGACCAGCGCTTGGCCCGTCATCATACGGCTGGCTTTGGACGCCAAAAACAACGTCGCATCCACGATATCATCCTCCACCAAATGTTCCTTTAAACACTGCCGTTCCAAATGCGCCGCGAGGCTCTCTGGCGTCGCCCATTTGTCCATTTGTTTGTTGGTCAAAACCCACCCTGGCATCAACGCATTCACACGAATGTTGTCTGACCCCAACTCCCGCGCCAACCCGCGCGTCAGACCAGTAATCCCAGCCTTCGCTGCCACATATCCAGGATACCCGTCGTTGCCCATCATGTAAGACACAGACGAGAAGTTGATGATCGCACCACCTCCTGCCGCCTTCATTCCAGCCACCGCCGCCTGCGCGGTGAATACATGCGGTTTCAGGTTCACCGCCTGCCCCATATCCCAGCTTTCAGACGTGATATCGCCCAACCTGTGACGCGCATCATTGGCCGCATTGTTTACCACAACCCTAACGTCCCCATGCGCAGCAGCAGCCTGCGCAATCGCATCCTGCAAAGCCGCAATATCTGTGATATCACATTGCATAAACAGCGGAGCGTTTGCGTGTTTTGCCCCCATTTCAGCCACGAAATCATCCGCCGCAGATCGCTGCACAAACGCGACCTTGCACCCTTGCGCCAAAAACCCATCCGTCAACGCCGCGCCAATACCAAAGCCACCGCCCGTGATAAAAACCGACTGACCTTTTAGGTCGTGAAACGTGACATTCTCGCTCATGCTGCTTTCCTCTTGCGGGCAAATTCAGGCAACCAATCACCATGGGCGACCAGCAAGTCATCGACCATAGATCTGATTTGGCGCAGGTCCAGCTCTGCTGCCGTGTGCGGGTCCATCATAGCGGCATGATAAATGTGTTCCACATCTTCATCCACCAGGGCACGTACCACCAATTCCTGCACGTTAATCTGCGTGCGCATTAACGCCACAAGTTGCGGTGGTATATCCGACACCACACTCGGCTGCACCCCATCACGATCCACCAGACACGACACCTCCACCGCCGCACCCATCGGTAGCTGCGGCATTTGGCCCGTGTTCGGCAGGTTGCCATAAATCACATAGGGCGTGTTGGTCACTACAGCATTCATGATGTCAGCGGCGAACTCGTGACTTTTCTCGACAGGAATTTCCAACTGCTTGTCAAGCGCTCTTGCTTGTGCCGCCCAATCCGCCTGCTGTTCTAAGCATCGCATTGGGTATTCATCAAGCGGAATGGCGAAATCGCGGATCAAATCGTCACGACCCTCTTTGATAAACCACGGTACATATTCAGCCAAATGTTCGGAACTTTCAGTACAGAAATAGCCAATTTGATCCATCACCTCATACCGCACCTTATTAACGCAGCGTGACATCAATAGCGGCGGCTTCGGCAGCACTCCCGCGTGATACCCTCCGCGCAAGTGCGGATATAAAGACTGCCCACGGTGCTCCAAATTTAAGAAAAATGCAACATGGTTCACACCCGCAACACGGCACTCAATCTCGGACTTTGGCAGATCCAGGTCATGTGCCAGTTCTTCCAAAGTGTTCTGGACCGAATGACACAAACCAACCTGTTTCACATGCGGATACCGCTCCGCCAGTGCCCAAGTGTTGATCGCCATTGGGTTCACATATTGCAGCATCAACGCATTGGGACAGATCTCCGTCATATCCGCCGCCACTTGTAACAAATGGGGCACCGTGCGCAGGCCCCGCATAATACCACCAATTCCTAACGTGTCCGCAATCGTCTGGCGCAAACCATACTGTTTCGGGATGTCGAAATCCGTCACCGTGCAGGGTTGATAGCCTCCGATTTGAAACGCCACAACCACGAAATCAGCGCGCTCCAGCGCCGCACGCTGGTTCATCGTGGTGGACACAGTCACCCCCACTTTCATTTTTGCAACCATCTTGCATGCGATAGCAGCGCTTTCCTCCAGTCGGCTAGCGTCGATATCCATCAACGCAATTTCAGCATCCACAAGTGCTGGAAAATGCAGCACATCCCCAATGATATTTTTCATAAATACTGTCGAGCCCGCACCAATAAAGGTAATCTTCACACTCATTCCAGGGTTCCCTTAAATTACTTCACTGCACCCATAGTCAGGCCCGCGATAAAGTGTTTTTGCATTAGGAAGAATATAACCACGGGCGGCATAGCCGCTAACAAAGACGCCGCAGAAATCAAGTGCCAGTTATTCACAAACTGCCCGTTTAGCGCCCTAATACCAGCTGTAATTGGTTTAACATCCTCTCCTTGGGTCAGAACGTTTGCCCAAAAGAAATCGTTCCACACAAAGGTAAAAACCAACACAGAGAGCGCCGCCACCGCAGGGCGCACTAAAGGAAGAACAACAAACCAAAAAATTTGCCATTCCTTTACGCCTTCAATGCGTGCACTTTCAATCAAGTCGAACGGCAGCGCTTTTATAAAGTTGCGCATGAACAACGTGCAAAAACCCGTCTGGAAAGCAGCGTGAAACAGAAATTGCCCTGCGATAGTATCGTACAAGCCCGTCTGCACAGACATATCACGCACAGGTACCATTAAAATTTGGAACGGAATGAAGTTGCCAGCTACAAACAGAAAAAACAATGGCAACGCTAATCGAAACTTATAAATTGCTAGTGCGTAGCCAGCCAAACAAGCAAGCGTCACAGATATCGCAACTGTCGGCAGGGTAATCATAATCGAGTTCATAATATAGGTTGCCGCCTCAGATTGGATGAACACCGCAGAATAATTGTCCCAAAGACGAAGTTCCGTCGGGATACCAAATACATTGCCTGTATTAATATCCTTTGCCGACCGAACTGAAGTTATAAAAATTGCCAATAACGGTAGTAGCCAAATAAATAAAGCAAACGGTAAAAATGCCTGGTAGGAGTTCCGCCTTGCAGGTGTCAAACGTTCAATTGGGCGGGGAAACATTAGGAGACGCTCTTTTCATCTTTGTACATGCGCCACAAAAAGTAACTGATGAAAAACAGCATTATAATGAACAATACTGTCGCAATAGACGAACCGTAACCATATCGCTCACCATACTCCGAAATCGCCGTTTCAAACATATAATAGGAAAGTACATTGGTAGACCCATAGGGGCCACCTTGCGTCATAACCGCAATCATATCAAAACTGCGAAGAGCACCAATTACCGTTACAACTAGCGCGATGAACGTAGCAGGACGCAGCTGTGGTAGCACCAGATACCACAGCATCTTCCAGCCCTTTGCACCGTCCAAACGGCCCGCCTCGATTTGTTCCACGGCAACGTTGTTCAAGCCCGTTAAATACAGGATCATGCAATAGGCTACCTGCGGCCACAGACCCGCGGCGATAATGCCATAGGTTGCATATTGGGAAGATGATAAAATGTCAGGCGGCGTTCGTGAACATTTGAATGTCACGTTACCAAGAATGTTGACCGTTTCCTCACAAAACGCCAGCTTCCATAAGCCGCCAACTACACCAAAATCTGGGTTGTAAAACCAGCCAAAAGTCAGACCAACTACAACTTGTGAAATTACAAACGGAAAGAAGAACATGGATTTGTAAAACCGCATTCCAGGAACCGTTTGGTTTAAAAACAGTGCAATAAACAAACCAAGAGGAACCGCCAGCATAAACAGTGACAACCAAAGCACGTTATTTTTTAACGAGACCCAGAACTTCGGATCACTCCAAAGCCTCTTATAGTTCTCAAAACCAACCCAAATAGCTGTGGAATTACCATCCCCATCATACAGCCCGTTCCATTCATAAAATGACAACGTTATCGACTGAAAAATTGGGATCACTACGTAAATAGCAAAAAAAATCAAAGCTGGGATCAAGAATGCCCACGGCATAACCACGAGCTTGTTGCGCGACATCCAACTGATTTGTGAAGCTTGAAACTCAGTCGCTGGCATGGGCTGATCCCTAGATGGAAACGGCGGACCAAGTTTGGCCCGCCGCGTTTTCTATTTGTAGACTTCACCCTGGATGCGGTCCAGCTCAGTCAGAATCTCGTCGAGTGAAGAAGGATCTAACATAAAGCGTTGAAAACCCTCCATGCCCGCCTTCGCCATAGCCGCCGGAGCATCACGGTCATAGAACTGCGCTATACCCGCAGCCGTTGACACAGTTGCAAAGCCCTCTTGAATGAATTTGTTATCGGACACTTCCGCCTTAGAATTCACCGGTAATTGACCAATTTGAGCATTCATCTTAGTTTGCACATCCGCACGCCCGACAAAGGCCAAGAATTTTTTGGCATCTTCCTTGTTCTTTGCATTCGAAGGAATAAAGAACGCGTCTGCGGGCGCCTCCTCAGCACGTGGCAAACCAGCAGTAATTTCCGGAAATTGGAAATAATCGATTTGCTCTTCGGTGAGGCCGGCATCTTTCATGCCCCCAACTGCGAAGTTTCCCATGACATACATTGCTGCATCGCCATTGGCAAAAGGCGCCAACGCGTCCTGCCAAGACATAGACGCGTGGTTATCCACAAAGCCACACTCGTCCATCATCTGTTTCCAATTCACAAATGTTTGCTTGATGCGATCGTCAGTGTATTTAATTTTACCAGCCGTCAAATTATTATGTACGTCATACCCATTTGTACGTAGGTTGATGTAGTCAAAAACGCCAGCGGCAGTCCAAAGGTATTTGGTACCAATAGTAAATGGCTTTACGCCGTTGTCATTCATCACTTTACAAGACGCCATTAGTTCGGCCCAAGTTTTTGGCTCCGCGATCTTCAACAGATCAAAAATGTCTTTGCGATAATAGATACCCCACTGGTAATAGGAGTAGGGAACACCCCAGATTTTACCATCACGCGTCATTGTAGGCTTTATCGCAGCCATTTCTTCATCAAAGCCAGCATCAGCCCAAACATCGTCTACTGCCTCAAACAAGCCCGCATCAACGAAAGGCCCCATACGATTGCCTGGGTACCAAGACGTGATGTCTGGTGCGTCAGCGGTTAAAAAATTACGGATAGCCGTTTTGTGCGCCTCTCTGTCATTGATGTTTACGATGACATTAATCTCAGGATTTTCTGCCTTGAACATCTCTACCATGTCTTCAAAGGCTTTTTTGGGGCCAGGATTCAAGTCATCAAAATTAATGCGCAGATCATCAGCCAAAGCACCCGTAACCATAAAGGCAGCTGCGGCAACGCCGGCAAGCAAGGTTTTTGTATTATGGATCATTTATATTCTCCCAAATAAATTGGTTCCAAATAATGGAAATCAGTTTTAACTATTGAAAACTGTGAAACGCAAGCCTAGCATTGTCAACAGCTCCATTGAGAAAACGCTGTAAGTCAGGAGGGATTTTATGCGATGAATAAGCCAGTCCCAAACGATGGTACGGTTGGTAAAGCATTGCAAGTGCTTGATTTGGTAGCAAGCCTTGGTCGACCTGTTCGTTTTACCGAATTGCTACGGCTATCAGACTTTCCAAAAGCATCACTGTATCGATTTTTACAAACATTAACGAATCAGGGAATGCTTTCCTACGACCCTAAAAATCAATCCTACGCCCCTGGTTTACGATTAGTTCGTCTTGCCCACTCTGCCTGGCGACAATCTTCCCTCGCTCCTGTCGCCAGCCCCTATCTCGATGCGCTGGCAAAAGAAGTTGGGGAAGCAGTTCATCTTGCCCAACTGGACCACGGCCATGTTTTATTCGTGGATAAACGCAAAGGCACGGGAAATTTTGATACACTTGCAGCAGCAGGAAAAGTTGCTCCAAGCTATTGCACCGGTGTCGGCAAAGCCATTTTGGCATTTATGCCAGCGGCACCACGCAACCTTGCTCTCCAACAGCAAGCATTTTTGAAGTACACACCGGCCACACATGACACAATAGGTGGCCTTGAGAACGAACTGCGAAGTGTGCGTCAGGAAGGCATAGCATTTGATCGTGAAGAGCATGAGACTGGGATCATAAGTATTGCAGCCCCAATCCTTATAGACCAAAAAACAGTAGTTGGCGCTTTGTCAATTGCAACATCAACAAGCCGCCATAAACTTAGCGACCTAAAAGCATACCGCTCAGTCCTACTCACTACCGCAAACCAAATTGCAAACGCCGCATCCACTTGGCAGTTTCCAACACAAAATTGACCTAAGGACTCATCCAATGGCAGGCGTAACGCTTCAGAACATTGTAAAAAAATACGGCGAAACCCAGGTCATCCACGGTGTTGACTTGACAATTGAAGACGGCGAATTCTGCGTCTTTGTTGGACCTTCAGGCTGTGGCAAATCAACGTTGTTGCGCATGGTGGCTGGACTTGAAGAAACAACGTCAGGTAAAATAAAAATCAATTCACGCGACGTCACCAACACCGATCCTGCTGAACGCGGCGTGGCTATGGTGTTCCAAAC
>DLZA01000426.1:607-4308 GCA_003447515.1 Paracoccaceae bacterium | reverse complement strand
CCCAATAACGACGTTTGCCACCTACAATGCGTTATTTTAAATTATTCTAACTATAATGCGTTATTTTTGCGTACAGACGCAATTGCGGTTTTATTTTTCAAATTAGTCAAGTTGCATACTTGGCTTAAGCTCTATTTATTGGCGCGCTTTGATCCCGTAAAGCTAGGTAATTATCCGCTCAAGCTTTTGCTAAAGCCTTTTATTTTGAGATACGTAGCCACGTCATAATGCGCCATTCTAAAGTAGGGAAGTTGAGCCAACAGAATATTAGCTTAATTCGAATTAAGTTTCTATATATCAGGTTGCATTTTTGTGGTGTTTGCGATGCCAATCCAAGGATTGGGCTCGCGCGGAATAGATGTGTTGATGCCGCGGACAAGCTCGCCCTTGGGGTCATACATAGGCAATGTGCACAGCTCTGCGCGGTGCACATTGCCATCATTGCAGTGAACATTGACGATATCGCCTGGTCCAAGGTCAGCTCCCGTCAGATGGACAATTCCGACGCCACAAACTTGATAAGGTGACCAAGTGCTCGATGTAACGCGGCCAATGATCTTGCCGTTTAGCTCCAGCGTTTGACCACGCAGAGCGATGCCGCCCGCCACTCGTATACCCCAAGTGCGGCAGGTTTTGTCGGCGACCATGAGGGCATTACGACCGACAAAATCTCCGCTATCAAAGTCGATAAACTTGCCCAAGCCAACTGAGAATGGCGTTGTGTCTTGCGTGAAGTCCTGACCCGCCGACAGCAAGCCTGCCTCAATCCTACGGCAACGAAAGCCAGGCGTCGCTGTAAGGATCATTCCCATTTTTGCTCCTTCTTCAAGAATTAGGTCTCCGAGCATCTCGATGTTGTTTTCGGGGCGGAAATATATTTCCCAGCCCAACTCATTGGTGAAGCCCGTCCGGCTGATAATCACCTTCTCGGCGGCCATTGAAACTTCGGCCCAATCAAAATAGCGCCACGGGCTTGGCATGTCGCTGTCGAGTAGATGCTCCAAAAGTTCCATGGAACGTGGTCCCTGAATTTGGCTCACCCAAATGTCAGGATCGCTGATCGTGACATCGAGCCCGATTGCGTGTGCTTTATACCATGAGAAGAGATCTCCGTCGGCTTGTGCAAACAAGAAGACATCATCTGCAACGCGCAGTAACAGGCCGTCGGTGATCATCCCGCCGTCATCGTAACAGGCGAACTGATAGGAACAACGACCTGTTTTGACCTTAGACACATCTCGTGGAAATATTCGCTGCAAGAGCGCCAACGCATCTGGCCCGGCAATCTGGTAGGGATGTTCGCCGGTATGACGAAGAATGATCTCCTGACGCGTTTTCCAATACATTTCATCAGGCGAGGCGTTTGACATCTTCTCAGGTGTCAGTCGACCAGCATATAGCGAATACTCTGGGTCATGGGGCAGCTCCTGATAGGTTAGGGGATGAACGGCCATGGTGCGCGCCAGTTCTACGGGGCTGTCCACTTCAACGGGAATGGGTTTTACAGAAAAGCGGAGTTTCTTGAGAGCGGTGTGCATCGCGCGTGTCCTTATTTGGTTAGTTCTGGGGGTTGGCAACGGGGTTTCTCAGTATGCCGACAGTCGAAACTTCGACCTCGACCACATCGGCGGGTTGTAGAAACACAGTTGGGGTGCGACTTCCGCCTGTGCCGTCGGGCGAGCCAGTGGCGATTACATCTCCGGGGTTCAGCTGGGTAATGTGCGATAGGTAGGAAATTAGCTTTGGCAGATCGTGGATCATTTCGGCCGCAGTTGTCTCTTGCATGACCGTTCCGTTGACGCGCGTCACAAGCCGCATCTCTTTAATTGGAGCGGCTTCATCGGATGTCACTAGCCAAGGCCCCCATGCGCCAGAAGCATGGAAATTTTTTCCTGCATGGATCGAGTGTTTCTGCCAGTTCCGCACGGAACCTTCGTTCATGCAGGCATATCCAGCCACATGTTTTAGAGCGGTCTCCTTTGCGACATGGCGACAGCGCGTGCCAATAACAACGGCGATCTCACCTTCAAAATCGTAGCTGAGGCCTGCATCCCCAAGTGGCATTTCCAGCGGCTGGGAGTGGGCGACAAAGCTGTCGTCGTGGCGTCCAAAAATGACAATATTATCGGCCTCAAATGTGGCTCCCTCAACTGGGTAAGGCTTGTTATAATTTAATCCAACGCAAAGGATTTTGGACGGGTGCGGCACAGGAGACAAAAAGCGTATCGAGGCCAAGGGCAGAGTCATAGTGTCACAAAAGTTGGGCAAATCTGCCAGTTTCCCTTTATCAAGAAGCGCGCGTAGCGTTGGGAATTCCGCCAGTTTACTGGTACTAACAGGGCGCAGTTTGTCACCCTCAACCAAACCATAAAGCGCGCGGCCTTCATGAATAAAACTTGCGATTTTCATGGAGAATCTCCAAGGAAGGCTTCTTCCAAACGCCGCACTTTTGCGGATAGTTTCGCGTTCATCGGGGTCTGGATATTGTGTTTTTTACCAAGCGGCGGGATAGCACCGTTGATGAATTCAATCTCTGACGCGCGCCGCGCCATGTGATCAAGCCGCATCGAGGGGCTGGCTTTTGCGACTACTTCGGCGAACTTAGTGACGTAGTCGATTGGATCGTCGAAAGAAAAGTGGATCTTCTCGGCCAGCCCGCATGCATAGGCCTCTTTTGTGCACGCAAGCGCAGTGGCCCAATGATTGGCATTTGCGAGAAGCTCTCCGACAGTGCAGTCATAGACGGTGCAAGGTGCTGATAGTGTCACATTGCACAGCAGCTTTTCCCAGATCAGCTGGTGGATATCGTCAAAAGCCTTGGCGTTGAAACCTGCCTGTTGCCATGCCTGTTCCATCGAAGTGAGCCGCGGTGTCATGCCGCCTGCAACCTCTCCCAGCCGGATTAGCTTCATGGCTGCGTGGTGCACAAACCCTGGCTCAACCATCGAGGCTCCAAAACCGTCTGCCACGCCAAGTAGCGTGCTCTCGGCCGGCAAGTGGTCGGCAATGCGCGCTCCTGCGCCAATACCATTCTGGATCGTTAGCACCGTTGTGTTGGCACGAATGAGCGGGGCAATCGCCTTTGCCGCCATACCCACCGCAGAGGCCTTTGTGGCGATAACAACAAGTTCGGCTGTTTCGGCAAGATCAGGTGAAACAGAGGCTTGGATACCCTTGATATGATGATCGCCATCGGGCCCGCGCATGCGTAGACCGCTAGCGTTGATTGCAGAGACATGCGCCTCCCAAGGATCAACGGCCACAACACTGTGGCCAGCCATTGCAAAGCGGGCTGCATAGAGAGACCCCATCGCGCCTGCGCCGAATATTGCAATCTTCACGGTCTTTTTGCCTCACATTATAAAAGCTTGAGCTGTACTTCAAACTTGCGTCTTTGCTCACAGTTCAAGCGAATTTGCTCTAATATTATCCTGCGCTTAATGCGCCAAATACACAATCCCAGTACATTTGCTTATTTGTTAATATCAGTGCTACCGGCATGTAAACCGTTAACAATTCAGGAATGCTTTGGATTCGACTTCGGTGGTCCATTGTCCTGACCGAACATATTGTTGGCTGGCATCGATGTAGGGTTGAAAATCCCAAACGGGTGGGACACCAATCTGATGTGATTTTTGGATAAGGCGACGGCGGTTTTGATCAGCTACGATACGTTGCTTCAGTTCTTTTGAATCCCAAGC
>DLZA01000426.1:0-181 GCA_003447515.1 Paracoccaceae bacterium | reverse complement strand
TGGGTCGACCTCGCTATAGAAAAGTTTCATACGATTTTTGATTAAAAGAAATGTCGGATTGAAAATTCCTTCAGCTAGGAATTCAGCCAAAATTGTTCGCTCATCGATAGGGTCGCCGAACAATGTTGGAACAAGCGAATTACCATCAGTTTCTAAAACCTGATCCAAAACCCCTGAAATA
>DLZA01000393.1:1465-3757 GCA_003447515.1 Paracoccaceae bacterium | reverse complement strand
ATAGATCATTAATTATGGCCAGCTCGGCTACAAAAAATTTACTTACCATTAAGGTAATCGTGTAAACGTGTATTCCTATTTGTTAAGTATCAGCTTAATCATTCTGTTACCGTAACAGCTCGGTCCACAAATTTAGTAGTCAAAACTTCATCAAACTGAATACTCGGCAAACTTGGGTTCAATGAAGCGAATGCTTTAAGTTGTTTGTTCCAATGGCCTTTAGACATTTCACCGTCAATAGCAAAACCCTTTGACTGCCGCTCTTGCAGCCAAATCTGTTCGATTTCTTTAGGCGCGAGTTTGACACTTACATAATGCTCAAACGTTTGCAGAAAGGCTTCAAAACTTTCGTTTAATCGCTTTGATGCAGCTACAATTCCTTTTGCCAACAATTCAAGTTTCTCGGGTTCAGCATGTTCGTATGCTTCCGTGGTTGCTAACACGCCGTGAGGTTGCACTGGTACCAAAACTTTAAGATCAACAAAGCCAAGCAGCAATTTCAGGCTGTTGTCAGGTTCATTAGTTAAAGCTAAAGCTTCTTCCACACGGATCAGCGAAACATCGGCTTGCCCTGATAAAAGCTCTGCGATGCGTTCAGGAGGTGGACCTGTGACGCGCCATTTAATATCATCATCCATTATGGGCAATTTTGCTACAATTGACCGCGCCATGTGGTGGCTAAGAGCACCAATACCATCAACGGCCCAAGATGCACCTTTCAAATCAGCAGTTGATTTTATATGCGACTGGACAACAAGATTTTGAGCCAGTGCGCGCGCCATTGAGGCTATAATCCTCATGGGGTGGCCCTGCGACCGGAGCTGTAGTACTGGGCCTAATCCACCATAGGCAGCATCAACTTCACCATCCAGTATTTTATTCATTGCCTTCACCCCACCAAAAGCGGGTATCCATTCAACTATCAGGCCGGCATCTTCCCATAAGCCAAGATGGCTGGCAGCCGCGCAGGCAATATCATCAACTCCAAAAGTTGGTCCAGCGCCTGATGCTAATCGCATATGATGTTCGGCCATTTATTGCTCCTAAAGGTTGCTATCCTAATTTATCGCTTCGGCATCACGCAGTGACGCAATCATTGAAGACTTTAGCACAAATTCGTGGTGACGCTTGACGTCGGCCACTACGGCGCGCATGTCGTCGTGAAATAATTTACGTTCTTGGGGAGTCTTAGCAGCCATCATCTTACGATTACGGATTGATTGCTGCTGAACTGTGTCGATACAGACCTGTCGTCGCTGGCGTTCATACAGCCCAAACATAGATTCGGCTTCAGCTCCATCATAAATCTTACGGATTTTATCAACAAGGTTTATGGCATCATGTACCCCTCCATTTAGCCCCATGCCGCCCAGTGGATTATTGAGATGCGCGGAATCGCCAGCCAGTAAAGCGCGCCCGGAGAAATAACGATTGGCCACGCGCTGCTGCACACGATATGCTGTTGAATGCTCAATCTCATAGATCCCATCTTTAGGACATAATGCTTGAATGCGCGCGTCCTGCTTGATTTTGTCATACATGTCAGCTTCACTTGCGTCTGGGTCGGTGGGTACCATGATACGCCATAGCGTTGGTGTACGCAGCAACACTACCCATTCGTCAGGGTCAGTAATGTAAGCAATGTTTGCAAGATTAGGAATGGCATCTTCAAAACGATAATCTGTTGACATTGTGAGAAACAATTCAGGTATTGTGGTGCCCTCCAGCCTGATTCCGGTACTTTTGCGTACAACGCTATTTGCACCATCTGCACCAATGACATAGCGGCCATGGTGATGGCTCTTTGAGCCGTCGGCATGTTGTACAGTAAGCGATGCCCCACCATCATCTTGAGCAATGTCGATTACCTCAACTGCGTAATTCAGATCAATCGCGTCGTCGGTATCCGCGAGAGCGTCCAATGCAGTTGCCAGTTTCCATTGCTCACACTGTAATCGGTAAGGGTGGTTTGTTTCATTTTTCAACAGGCTAAGGTCAAAGGTAGCTACTTCGCCTTCCTGTCGGTCACGAAATTGCCAAGTTGGGCAAATCAACCCTTGATTAACAAGTGTTTTCGTAACGCCAATCTGCTCCAGCATATCAAGTGTCGGTGGGTGGAACGTCGAAGCTCGGAGGTCTTTGGGAATGCCTTCAGAACGCTCAAAAACACTAGAAGGTATCCCATGAAGGGAAAGAAATGAAGCCAACACAAGCCCCACGGGTCCACCGCCTACAATAAGAACTGTGTCAGTATTTGATGTCATTGACATTTCCTTCGGTTTTTAAAATTTA
>DLZA01000393.1:0-1061 GCA_003447515.1 Paracoccaceae bacterium | reverse complement strand
CCCCCGCAGGGGCAACTGGCGAAGCTGCTGTATCGTCCCATGCTCGGGCGATGAACCGGCCACCCGTTACTCCGTCCGACAATGCTGAGCTTAGCCATACCGCACCTCGACGCATGATAGATGCTGGTAGAAGATTGCCATCCGCGCCGCGCCTATTGACGCCACCTGGGATGAAATCAGTATCTGAGGCACCACCAGGTAGATAGACATTCACAGTTACACCCGTGTTTTGAAGATCTTGCGCCCAAATACGTGATGTGGCTTCCAGTGCTGCCTTACTGGGCCCATAGGGGGCATATCCCTGGCGCACCATGGTTTGAGTGGAAGTAGATATGTTGATGATTTTTCCACAACCGCGGTTCACCATATGTTTGGCCGCGATGCGGGTAGTGAAAAACGCGCCATTTACATTGGTATCCATAATTGAGCACCAATCCTCAGGCTCAGTGTCCCAAAACCGAGTTGGTTCTATGTTGAATTTTTCGGAGACCTGACGCATGCCAAGCCCAGCATTGTTAATTAATACATCTAACTTACCAAAAGATTTTATGGCGTTAAGCACCAACGTCTCACATGCATGATTGTCAGTCAAATCGGCGACACACTGATAAATCTTTGGTTTTCCTTCCAAGCCCTTTGCTATTTTTTTCAGCTTATTATAGGTGTTTGACAAAGCACTGCTATGCCGTCGACCTGAAATCATAACATCAGCGCCAGCCTCAACCAACGCCTGCGCCATCTCACTGCCAAGGCCACGGGATCCGCCCGTGATTAGTACGGACCTCCCTCTAAGAGATATTGAGTTCGCCACTGTCATCTTTTGCCGTCCGATCCAAGACCCATGCCTGCAAAGCTACGGCGGCTCTGCCCGATTATAACGGCCCTCCCTACAGTAAACATTTGCTCAAAATTAGGCTTCAGAGATTTGGTTCTATACTTATAAATAAAACCAAAATTCTTTTTATGCTCAAGATAATCGGTCATATTTTATCCCCGTTGGTTTCAAGATTTCAACAGATACGTGTGTGGCGGCCAATTAATTTTTTAGATGTATCCCACAT
>DLZA01000101.1:5988-6200 GCA_003447515.1 Paracoccaceae bacterium | reverse complement strand
AACCTGAAAGAAATGACCGCTGCACGCCAGGCAGAAGATGGAGGCAGAAAATATTGGCTAAATCTTTTTGCTAAATGCACAAAAATGATGACGTCAATTCCAAAACTGCCCCAGCCCGTGATTTGCCAACCTCATGGTCTAGCCACGGCAGCCGGATGTCAACTAGTCGCCAGTTGTGATTTAGCCGTAACAGATACTGAGACAAAATTTGG
>DLZA01000101.1:2608-5639 GCA_003447515.1 Paracoccaceae bacterium | reverse complement strand
ATTGGACTATTTTGCTCGACTCCCATGGTGGCATTGTCGCGCAATATCCCGCGAAAACAAGCTTTTGAAATGTTGACGACAGGCAACTTTATAACCGCGAAAAAAGCAATGGAATTGGGGCTTGTTAACCGTGTCGTTAAAGCCGCCGACCTCGAAACCGAGACGAACGAACTGGCACAACTGGTTGCTTCAAAGTTAGGTGCTGCTGTGAAGATTGGCAAACAAGCGTTCTATGAACAGATCCAAATGTCTTTACAGGAAGCCTATACCTATACGGGTGAAGTGATGGCTAATAATATGGCCTTCCGTGATACTGAAGAAGGTATCGCAGCTTTCTTGGAAAAACGTCCGCCAGAATGGACACAAGAATAAAAGCTGTAACCACTTATCTAGAGTTTGTAGATTTCACCAAACTTAGATTTCAAATATGCTAACAAAGGCGCTGAAGTTGGTCTGTGTCCAACTGCACGTTTTATTGTATCGCGTGGCTCGTAAAAACTACCGTGTCGGTGAATATTCGTTCTCAACCACGTCAAAGCTGCCCTGGTGTCGCCTAGACCCAGATCCGCGTGTAGTTCCGGCACATCAACCAACAGTTTTTCATACAGTTCACCCGCATAAATGTTTCCCAAAGAATAGGTTGGAAAATATCCAAACAACCCAACAGACCAGTGCACATCCTGTAATACACCGTTTGATGGTTTATCCACAGGATATCCAAAATCAGACAAGAAGCGCGCATTCCACGCTTCCTCCAGATCAACGACTTCCAAATTTCCTTCAATCAATTGACGTTCTAAGTCAAAACGCAGCAAAACGTGCAAGTTATACTGAATTTCATCCGCTTCTGTTCGGATAAAGCCACGGTCCATCTTGTTCACAACGCGATAAAAAGTATCAGCATTTGCGATACCAAAATCTCCAAAAACGTTACGCATCCGGTTAAACAGAAACCCAGTAAAGGCACGACTACGGCCAATTTGATTTTCTAAAATACGGCTCTGGCTTTCATGCACGCCCATAGACACACCACGTCCCAACATTGTCAGGCCCATTGACTGATCAATTCCTTGTTCATATGTCGCATGCCCAACTTCATGAATCGTAGAATAAAAGCAGTTAAAGGGATCTTTTTCAGACACACGTGTAGTGATGCGAACATCATTAAAGCTACCCGAGGAAAATGGATGCACAGAAAAATCAAGCCGCCCACGATCCCAGTTATAACCAAAAGCTGTAGCCAACTCGCGTGCAATCAAAGTTTGCTGTTCGCGCGAAAAATGACCTTGTAGGGTTGGGAATTCTATTCCGCTATCCGCAACCTTAGCACGCAAATCTATTAGCCCTTTACGTAAGCCGCTTAGCATAACCGCAAGCTCTGGCTCTTTCATTCCTGGTTCATAGTTTTCGAGTAGCGCGTCATAAAGATTGTCACCATCTGCCAATACCGCCGCTTCTTGACGGCGAAGATCGAGAACTTCCGATAGTGCACTTTGAAACACTTTAAAATCATCGTTTTCACGTGCCCTAGCCCAAATCCCTTGTGCTTGAGACGTCACGCGCGCAATTTGCGCTGCCAACGAACTCGGCACTCTTGATTGGCGCTCAAACTGGCGACTAATCAAACGAACATTTGCGGCTTCAACCGACGAAAGGTTGTCTTCATCAATCGCATCCAGCCAATCTGCAATACGTGGATCTGTGCGCTGTGCGTGACATAACTTCTCAAGAGCACTCATCCATTCTGAGCGCTGCAACGCAGATCCAGACGGCATTTTGGTTTCTTGATCCCAACTTAATAAGCCTGAGATTTGCCCAAGCGCCGTAACGTCGCGAAAATGTTTTGAGAGAGCGGTGTAGGCAGATTTTGGTTTCATATCAGTACCTTTGTTATCGAAGCGTCTGCGATCTAGGATACAGTGCAGAAAAACGAGCATTTAAAATACTGACGACCACAACAATGGCCCCCAGCTGGTGGAAAATAGCCCACTGCCAGGGCGCTGCGTTTAGGACAGTGATAATCCCAAGTATCATTTGTGCAACGACCGCAATCAAGACCAGAACACATGCACGGCGTGTGTAGGCGATCGCGGATTTTCTTGATGCCTGCCAAAGGAAGAGTACCACGATAAATGTGAGATAACCCAATATCCTATGGTTGAATTGCACCAAAGCAGGGTTTTCAAAAAAATTGGACCATAATGGTTTATAATCGAAGCTTTCAGATGGTAGGAATTCTCCATTCATCAGCGGCCAATCGATATATCCCCGACCCGCATCAATGCCCGCGACAAGCGCACCACTTAAAATTTGTATAAAAGCTAGAGCCAATAATAGCGTAGTGAGCACTACGAACCGTTGTTCCTTATTACGCCGCGCCTGAAATAATTCAGTTTCAGATTGCTGCAATTGCCAGGAGAACCAAATTAAAAATAAAAGGATAACAAAAGCTAATCCCAAATGAGTAGCGAGCCGATATGACGCGACATCTAACATTCGCCCTGACAAGCCTGACGACACCATCCACCATCCAATTGTCCCTTGCAGTCCACCCATAACTCCCACGAGAAGTAAGCGGCCAGTCCACCCATTTGGAATCTGACGCTTTAGTAAGAAAAATAAAAAACCAATAGCCCAGACCAACCCAACGAGGCGCCCAAGTTGGCGATGCCCCCATTCCCACCAATATATCACCTTGAATTCAGCGAGGCTCATCCCTTTATTTTGGAGTTGGTATTCTGGAATTTCTTTGTATTTGGAAAATTCGGACTGCCATACTTGTTCCGACATCGGAGGCACTGCACCCGTTACTGGCTTCCACTCAGTGATGGACAACCCGCTATCGGTCAAACGGGTAAGTCCACCCACAAGTATCATGCAAGCTACTAAAAAAAACAACAATAACAGCCAAAATGCAATGGCTTTGCGCGCGCCTGCTCTGCCCGCATCTATGAAACCACCTTTAGATGTCTCATCTGCTGGCTTATCGGTTTTGACGTCCTCAAAAATACTGCGTTGTGTGCTCATAGCG
>DLZA01000101.1:0-2205 GCA_003447515.1 Paracoccaceae bacterium | reverse complement strand
GTTTTCGGATGCTTGTCTGCAAGCGACTTAATAATACCGTGGAATACCCGCACGTCTGCTTCGGTCAACGGCAAGCGTGAAATCATGTTGCGGAGAGTCGTGATCATGCTTTCGGCTTTGTGATCGGGCCAGAAGAATCCGACACTATCAAGTCGCGCCTCCAATACTTCGGTAAGCTTCTGTATTTCAATATTTTCTGCACGCTTTGTACCCGCCATGGCTACAGCTTCTTGAACCATATCCGTTCCCTGTCGTCGCCATTCATAAGCAAGCAACAGTACGCATTGAGCCAGGTTAAGACTAGCAAATGCCGGGTTCACAGGCACCGAAATAATTGCATTCGCCCGTGCAATATCAGAATTTTCTAGGCCGGAACGTTCTGGCCCAAATAAAAATCCAACATTTTGACCATTAGAAGTCATCGCTCTTGCCTGTTCCATGGCCCATTCGGGTGAAACAACGGGTTTCGTTAAATCCCTACTGCGAGCGGTTGTAGCAAAGACAAAATTCAGATCTTTTATCGCTTCAGCGGTCGTTTCCGAAATGTGAACGTTATCTATAACTCGAGCTGCGCCTGAAGCCATAGTCACAGCCTTTTGGTTCGGCCACCCATCACGTGGGTTTACTAGCCGCATACGTTCCAAACCAAAATTCCACATTGCCCGCGCCGCGGCGCCGATGTTTTCACCCATTTGAGGTTCTACGAGAATGATTGCAGGCTGTGGTCCACCCCAATCAAGGGCTTTGGCATGGTCGGTGCCTGACATTGGAAATCAAACGCCTTCTACTATAACCATTGATCGGTTGGAGTTTGCCAGTGCAATGGGTAAAATTTCTTGATACTCAGTTGAATTATAAAAACTCTTTGCCGCTTCAATACTATCAAACTTGATAACTACAATGCGATCTGCTCCTTCGCCTTCAATCCATTCCGCTGAGCCGCCCTTTGCCAAGAACAAGCCACCAAATTTCTCAGCACAGGCAACAGTTTGGCTTGCATACTTGCCGTACTCTTCCATGTTGGTGACTTCGATCTGCGCGATACAATAAGCAGTCATTACACACCCTCAACAAACAGGTAATCACGATCAGCTGCTGGAATTCCGTGGGCCAAAGCTAGTTGATAATCTGGACTATCATAAAACGCCTGCGCGGTTTTCATATCTGGCCATTCTATGATCACATTACGCTTTCGGCCTACACCTTCACGAACAATGCTCTTTCCACCGCGCGCGAGGAACTTACCACCAAATTTCTCTACTGCAGGTCCTGCCAAAAAAGCATATTTTTGATATTCTTCATCATCATGCACGTCGATATGTGCCATTGTATAAACAGTCATTCCTAACCCTCTAAATTCTTGCGTACGGCGTCAAGCGCAGCTTCTGAATTTTTCACAGACTGCCCACCTGCCTGCGCCATATCAGGACGACCACCGCCCCCTTTGCCCCCTAGCATCTCGGCTGCAGTCCTGGCAAGATCAACTGCAGACAGGCTATCCGTCAAGTCATTCGTAACACCAGCTGCAATAGTGGCCTTACCACCTGCTCCTGAAATCAGCACAATCACGCCTGATCCAAGCCGTTTTTTATGCTCGTCAATCAAGCCTCGCAAATCTTTGCCAGGAACATCGGCAAGGATTTGGCCGAAGAAAGCCACTCCATTGATTGACTCATCATGCAAACCAACGTTGGTACCATTCATTGCAACTTGTTTGCGCAGCTCTGCTATTTCGCTTTGCATTAATTTACGTTCTTCTTGCAGCGCTTTAATCCGTGTCGGTACTTCATCAGATGATACTTTTAACGAAAATGCAGCGTCGGCTAAAATATTACCTTGGTTTCTAAGGTAATTCTGTGCCGCCTGACCTGTTAACGCCTCGATCCGACGCACACCAGAACTGCTGGCGCTGTCACTTAAGGCAACAAACACGCCGATATCTCCTGTGCGGTCAACATGCGTGCCACCGCACAGTTCTAGCGAATAGGCACTTCCACCGATGCCTTTGGCAGAGCCTTCTTCACGTCCCATAGACACAACCCGAACTTCATTCCCGTATTTTTCACCAAACAATGCCTGTGCGCCTAGATCGCGTGCTTTATCTGGAGACATAATGCGTGTTTCGACTTGAGTGTTTTGCCGGATATACTTGTTAACATCCTTTTCTACCCGCACCAATTCAGAAGAACTTACCGCTTTTGAATG
>DLZA01000133.1:21376-23832 GCA_003447515.1 Paracoccaceae bacterium | reverse complement strand
AAAGTCCATCACCTTCACTACAGTACCTGTGTAGATTGTTCCGACCTCTGGTTCGGCTGCGATCGACATGATCATTTCTTTAGCGGCATCAATTTGTGCGCCGTTGGAGGAGGCTATCTTGATTGTACCGTCATCGTTGATATCCACTTTCGCACCAGATGTTTCTACGATTTCACGGATTACTTTACCACCAGAGCCGATTACTTCGCGGATTTTGTCAGGGTTAATGTTGATGGTTTCAATGCGTGGGGCGTGCTCGGAGAACGATCCTGTTTCCGAAAGAGCTTTGTTCATTTCCTCAAGGATGTGCATCCGACCGTCTTTGGCCTGATCCAATGCTTTTTCCATGATCTCGGTGGTAATGCCCGCAACCTTGATGTCCATTTGCAGGGACGTGATGCCGTTTTCTGTACCAGCCACTTTGAAGTCCATGTCGCCAAGGTGATCTTCGTCGCCGAGGATGTCTGTCAGAACGGCGTATTTGCCGTCGTCTTCAAGGATCAAGCCCATTGCAACACCAGCAACAGGTGCCTTCAGTGGAACGCCGGCGTCCATCATGGACAAGGAGCCGCCACACACGGATGCCATGGACGAGGAACCGTTGGATTCCGTGATCTCGGACACAACGCGAATTGTGTATGGGAAATCAGTTGGCGCAGGCAGAACAGCCTGAAGTGCGCGCCACGCCAGTTTACCGTGACCGATTTCACGACGGCCTGGGCCCATCATACGGCCAGTTTCCCCAACAGAGTATGGAGGGAAGTTATAGTGCAACAAGAAGTTGGAGCGGAACATACCTTGCAGTGAATCGATCATCTGCTCGTCATCGCCTGTGCCAAGTGTCACAACAGCCAGTGCCTGTGTCTCACCGCGTGTAAACAGGGCAGAACCGTGTGTCCGTGGCAGAAGGCCAGTTTCACCAACGATACCGCGCACTGTGGACAGGTCACGACCATCAATACGCTTGCCTGTGTTGACGATATCGCCACGCACAACCGAGCTTTCCAACTTTTTCATGGCTGTGGACAGGTTGCCATCTTCGAGTTCTTCTTCGGTCAGGCCAGCTTTGATTGTGTCGCGTGCTGCGGAAACAGCGGCGGTGCGTTCTTGCTTGTCTGTGTTGCCGAAAGCCGCACGCATGTCTGCTTCGCCGATCTTGGTGATTTTTGCCAAGATGTCGGAATAGTCAGGTGCTTGGAAGTCGAACGGCTCGTTCGCACAATCTTCGGCCATGTCGATGATCAGGTCGATCACAGGCTGGATGCTTTTGTGGGCAAATTGAACCGCGCCGAGCATTTCTGCTTCGGACAATTCGTAGGCTTCGGATTCAACCATCATCACCGCGTCTTTCGTACCAGCAACAACCAGATCAAGGCGCTGTTCTGGGTTGTTGCGCAGCTCGTGCATGTCGTCCACGGATGGGTTCAACACATATTCGCCGTCAACAAAACCCACACGACAGTTGGCGATTGGCCCCATGAAAGGTGCACCAGACAGTGTAAGCGCAGCGGATGCAGCGATCATTGCTACCATGTCTGGGTCATTTTCCAGATCGTGGGACAGAACTGTGAGGGTGACTTGTGTTTCGTGCTTAAAGCCCGGGACGAACAATGGGCGGATCGGACGGTCGATCAGGCGTGCCGTCAGCGTTTCTTTTTCTGTTGGGCGTGCTTCACGCTTAAAGAAACCACCTGGGATTTTACCCGCGGCGTAGTATTTTTCTTGGTAGTTTACTGTCAATGGGAAGAAATCCATTCCTGGCTTTTCTTTCTTCGCAAAGACAACGGCGGCCAAAACAGATGTCTCACCCAAAGTGGCGATTACTGTGCTGTCGGCCTGGCGGGCGATTTTACCTGTTTCCAAAGTGAGCGTTTCGCCGCCCCATTCGATTGATTTTTTGACTTCGTCAAACATACTTTTTCCATTCTAGGCAAAGGGGCCTTCCCACGATGCCGTGTTGTGTCGGACGCCCCATTGCGTCCCGCCCCGTATCATCGTTTGCAGCGATGGGGCCGTAACGCTGCATTTCAGATGACGCGCGTCTACAGTAGGTTGTGGCAAAAGGGAAGTGTTGCCTTTGGGGCTGGGCAGTTATAGCGCAATCACTGAGGGTTTTTTGCCGCTGGTATGATGGCAAAAATCAAAGATGGGATAAGAATGAGTAGAGCCATGCCGGCGAATGCGATTTGATAGCTAGTTTCAGGGTCGAATTTGCTGGCCGATTGGATGACGGTACCAAACAAGATTTGAAACGTCGGGATAGCAGCCACGGCAATAATGGTGTATAGGCTTGTTGCCCGTCCGATGGCTGCATCTGGCACCAACTCACGCAGTTGCGCAATGAGTGGGACATAAAATTGTTGTGAGAAGACCATAACAAACAGAAGTGCCGCCGCGACATATAGAGGCAGCGTGTCTGTGAGTGCGATAATTCCAAGGCAAAAGACGGAAACGGC
>DLZA01000133.1:19116-21042 GCA_003447515.1 Paracoccaceae bacterium | reverse complement strand
TGAGGCGGGGACCATTTTTATCAAGAAGCGTTCCGATAAAGCCCTGCGCGAAGATATTTACGATGAAAATCACTGAAATTACGAAACCCAACTGATCGGCGTTCAGGCTAAATTGGCTCTGCCAAACGGGGGCGACAATAGCTCCTGCGGCACGGTGAAATTGCCCCATGCCGAACAAGAAAACACATGTGGTAAGAACGATCAGCGATTGTAGGCCAAAAAGGGCCCGATTAGATCTCATTTGCAAACCGTATCTGCGGAATTCGCGCGGCGCAATGCGACGTTGCCATGTCAGTTGAAAAGAGTAGTTTGTGAAAAGACCCACTCAAGCAGGCGATCCCGTGACAGAGTATCAAGACAACACAGCCAAAGCAGCGCAAGCCATGCGGGAACTGTTCGAAGAAACACCAATGCAGCGCAATGATCATCTGTCCCAAAAGTATGGTGCAGACATTTGGCTGAAACGCGAAGATTTGTCGCCTGTGCGGTCGTATAAAATTCGCGGCGCATTTAATGCGATTAGCAGCGCTTTAACCGCAAAACCTGGCCAACAGTTGTTCGTCTGCGCTAGTGCCGGCAATCATGCGCAGGGTGTGGCGTATGTGTGTAAACACTTTGGCGTAAAGGGCATAATTTATATGCCTGTAACGACACCTCAACAGAAGATCATGAAAACCAAAATGTTTGGTGATGATCAGGTAGAAATTGTGCTGCTCGGTGATTTTTTTGACGACACGTTGGCCGCTGCCCAAGCTTATTGCGAAACTGAAGGCGGGCATTTTCTATCGCCGTTTGACGATGTTGATGTGATTGAAGGTCAATCTACCGTGGCGCTGGAAATTGAAGCACAGCTGGGCAGGATGCCAGACATGATGGTATTGCCTGTGGGCGGCGGTGGATTGTCGGCGGGGATTGTTTCCTATTTTGGGATGGATGCGCTCGATTATCTGTTCGTTGAGCCAAAAGGTGGTGCGTCGCTGGTTGCTGCTGTGGATAACAAGGGTCCTTTAACTCTGGAAACCGTAGATAATTTCGTTGATGGCGCTGCTGTGGCTCGCATCGGTAGCCGTAATTTTGCAGTGCTGATGGATGTAGTACCAGAACAGGTTTTACCGGTTTCAGAGGACCGCTTATGCACCACGATAATTGAGATGTTAAACTTGGAAGGCGTGGTTTTAGAACCTGCTGGCGCATTATCCATTGATGCGCTTCAGGATGTCGTGGATCAGATCAAAGGAAAAACGGTGGTGTGCGTCACCTCTGGTGGTAACTTTGATTTTGAACGTCTCCCTGAGGTCAAGGAACGCGCACAGCGGTATTTGGGCTTGAAACGATATTTCATTTTGCGATTGCCCCAAAGACCGGGTGCCTTGAAAGACTTCCTTGGAATGCTGGGGCCCAATGATGATATTGCGCGGTTTGAGTATTTGAAAAAATCGGCGCGAAATTTTGGGACCGTGTTTATTGGGATTGAGACAGATGATCGCACCAGCTTTGCCCGACTGGAGAAAAGCGCAATACGGGCGGGGTTCTCTCTGCGTGACATTACCGAAGACACGGCAATTGCGGACTTCCTAGTCTAACAAAAAACGCCCGCTCATTGCAGAACGGGCGCCTTATTCTTAACAATAAAATGTATTTAGCGACGGATGCCGAGGCGTTTGATCAGGTCCTGATAGCGCGCTTCGTCTTTTGCCTTTGTATAGTCTAACAGCTTACGACGCAGAGCAACCATCTTCAAAAGACCTCGACGACCGTGATTGTCTTTCTTATGGGTCTTGAAGTGCTCTGTCAAAGTAGAGATGCGGGATGTCAGGATAGCAACCTGTACTTCAGGGGAGCCAGTGTCACCCTCTTTGGTTGCGTATTCTTTCATCAATTGAGCTTTGAGCTCAGGAGTAATCGACATCGGGGTCTCCTTCATAA
>DLZA01000133.1:0-18708 GCA_003447515.1 Paracoccaceae bacterium | reverse complement strand
GTGTCTTTAGGTTAAGATAAGCTAAAAGAAAAGAGAAAATGCGCCACATTGAAGGCGATGGTCAATTTGGTTGTGCTATCTGCTATCAGACCTTTGAGTATCTATGCACACGTATCTCATCGGCATGATCGGGATGTTAAAACAATACAAAAAAACGAGCTTATCTGGGAGATGGGTGAAGTTTAACGATTGCGCTTTTTTGAACTCTGAGACCCGCTGGAAAGGTCTTTGATGGATTTGTGCACGATGATGACGATGATTTTTGTGAACATGTCGTAATTATGAAGGGTTAAGCGGTGCTATCAGCTTCGATCTTTGTTCTGTGCATATGGTTTTTTTTGGGTGCGTTTTAGCCCGATTACATTTGAAGCAAATAGTGTAGTCAAAACAATTGCCCCACCGATCAGTGCATATTTCCCAGGATTTTCTTCAACCACGTACCAAACTAACAATGGTGCCAGCACAGCTTCTAGCAGTAATAACAGCGAGACTTCGGAAGCCGTGATGTAGCGAGGTCCTAGCGACATCAGTGCTGTGCCAAGCGGTACAAACATCGCACCCAACAAAATAAGTAGTATCAATTCGTGACCTGAAAGCGATGCAAGCTGAATAAATGGCAAACAAATCACAGCGGTGAGTCCGTATCCAATTCCAGTTGCGGGAACCATTGAGATATTTTTGGCTGAACGTGCGGTTGTAAATGCAAACGCCAGTGTTGCAGCGGCACTGAGTGCAAGTGCATCTCCCAGAAGTGACGATTTTTCGCCTGTGTGTGATCCTAAAGTGATTATTGAGATGCCTATGAGGGCAAATGCTGTTGTCCAGATCATTCGTTTTGAAAATTGTTCTTGGAGAAAAATCCAACTGGCGATCGCTGCAAAAATGGGGGATGTGCTTACAATAAACAGCGCGTTTGCCACTGACGTCAAACGTAACCCGTATATGAAGCAGAAGGTGGAAATGCATAACAAAACAGCATATTGTAATCCGGTCCATCCCAAATTTTGGTAGGTCTGAATTGTTTTTTTGCGGTAGAGCATCGCGGTAAACAACCCGATGACCAGTCCGGCCAGACCACTCCGAACAAATAAAAATGTCAGACCGTCCGTATCGATCAACCGCACGATCAAGCTATCAGGAATGACGGCTAGCACACCAATGCAGGTTAAAATTAGGCCTTTAGCTTGATCGGTCATTTAAAGCAACATGCGGTATTTGTGTTTGGGGTGGCTAAAAGGTTGGCCTATGCCAAATATCGAGCCACGTCGTAACGCAGGGTAGCGCTTGTTAATAGCCCGCCAAGTTATCATGTTTGGAAACCCATAAACGAGCAGTTCCATAACTTTGATGACAAGTGCTCTGGGTCATGGATCTTTGGTGGCCATGACATCGTTATTAATGATTTATGTATCCACACAGTGCTGTTCTGTCTGAGCAATTCTCAAGGTTTAAGGTGGCGAGCTCGCGCAGCCCGCTCAATTGCAGCCCCAGCAAGGCGGTCAATGTCTAGCACATAACGGATTTCTTCCAAAAAGCGGAGCTCACCTTCGCGCAAACGTCCATCTGCGGCAGCAACATCACAACACAACGCATATGCTGTTTCATTGAACTTTTCGGGCATAGCAACGCGAACAAGGCCGAACAGAGCATCAAGACCATCTTCGTCCTCAAGGATATCAAAAACGGTTTGTGAAATCAATGTGATGCGATCGACATCATACTTTGCAAAAACAGGCAAGTGGCTCACTAATCGATCAATAGAGAGCAACTCTAATGTGCGCACCTGAGTGTCTGACACAGATGTGGACACCATCAATGCGATTAAAGCGTCTTGAAGGTTCCATGGACTTTCGCCGATATCATCAATGTTCATAGGTGTGGCCTTTACTCTTTAATCACTTTGATAATATTGACCGTTGCGAACAGGAGCAATAGGAAGTGCGCCTGACATTAACGAAAACTGGAATATAGTATGTCCGATCTCCGTGATTTTGCGATGAAATCTAAAGCGTGGCCTTTCGAAGAAGCCCGTAAGATTTTGAAACGGTATTCGCAGGGCGTCCCAAAAAAGGGCTACGTGCTTTTTGAAACAGGATATGGGCCCTCCGGACTGCCACATATCGGCACATTTGGAGAAGTGGCACGGACAACGATGATCCGCCGCGCCTTCGAAGTGCTCTCGGACATTCCAACACGGTTGATCTGCTTCTCAGATGATCTCGATGGTATGCGTAAAGTTCCAGGTAATGTACCAAATGCTGATATACTTCACAATCACTTGCAAAAACCATTGACTTCAGTACCTGATCCGTTTGGTACGCACGAAAGTTTTGGGGCGCATAACAACGCTAAACTGAATAGTTTTCTCGATACTTTTGGATTTGAATATGAGTTCATTAGCTCGACAGATCATTATCGATCTGGTAAATTTGATGAGGTACTACTACGCGCTTGTGAGAAATATGACGACGTGATGAAGGTCATGTTAAAGTCGTTGCGAGAGGAACGTCAGGCAACCTATTCCATCTTTCTGCCGATCCACCCTAATACGGGCCGTGTTCTTTACGTTCCGATGAAGCATGTGGATGGTAAGAATGGAACGATTACCTTCGATGACGAAGATGGCAATGAAATTACAATGCCTGTTACTGGCGGCAATGTAAAATTACAGTGGAAGCCAGATTTTGGCGCACGTTGGGCTGCGCTGGATGTAGACTTTGAAATGTATGGTAAGGATCACTCTACCAACACGCCAATCTACGACCGTATTTGTGAGATTTTAGGTGGTAAGAAGCCTGATCATTTTGTTTATGAACTTTTTTTAGATGAAGAAGGGCACAAGATTTCTAAGACTTCAGGCAACGGTGTTTCCATTGACGAGTGGTTAACTTATGCCTCTGCTGAGTCACTGTCTTATTTTATGTATTTGAAGCCGAAAGCCGCTAAGCGAATGCACTTTGATGTGATTCCGAAAGCAGTGGACGAATATCACCAACAGCTGCGGGCCTACGCTACACAGGATACAGCGCAACGTTTGAACAACCCAGTGTTTCACATTCATGGGCGCGATGTACCCACCAGTGATATGTTGGTGCCGTTTTCCATGTTGTTAAATTTAGCCTCTGTTTCTTCGGCAGAAACCAAAGAGGTGATGTGGGGTTTTATTAATAAATATGCTCCCAATGCGTCTCCCGAAAAGAACCCGACGCTTGATGCTGCTGCGGGCTTTGCGGTGCGGTATTATCATGACTTTGTGAAACCATTGAAAGTTTTCCGCGCGCCAAATAGTCAGGAGCGTGCGGCATTGAGCGATTTAGCCACCGCATTGAAAGATGTGGATGTTGCGAAGGCCATGATTAATAAAAAGAATGTGGATATGGGCAACGGAGAAGATCCTGTGAACACGCTAAACTTGGGTGACGCAGATGATTTGCAATCTATTGTGTTTGCGGTTGGCAAAAATCATGGATTTGAACCATTGCGCAGCTGGTTCACGGCGATTTACGAGATTTTGCTGGGCGCATCACAGGGCCCACGTTTTGGGGGTTTTATAGCGCTTTACGGCATTGATCAAACAGTCGAATTAGTCGAAGCAGCGCTCAATGGAGATTTGACTTAACACCAACTCACTAGCTGAAGATCAAAGTCAGTCAACCTTTCCCAAGATATGTTTTGCTACTACCCGAACATGGAGTAACATTATGTATCCTACAAAATTTGCCGCATTTTTCAGACTGAAGGGCTTGATACTAAAATTGCGTTTGCGCTCAGCAAGTGATCGAAAATATGCCTAGATTCCTCTGAAGCGAACTTTTGAACTAAGTTCATCCCGAGGCTCGAGGGTTACTAAACAGGTATTCTGTAAATTGGTCGCAAATGTAGCAACGGACCACCATGGGGATGATGCTGGTCTATTTGGTAAAACTTTTTATGTCCGTACGATCATATGTAGTGGCAAGCGAGTGCATCGATCAGGCGGTTTAAGTGGGTTATTATAATTTCCTTGAGGGATTTAATTTAAGTTTGTTTCACTGGCTCGGCTCATTGAATGCTAACCCCAAGTCCTTGCCTAATGGTGCTTTTGCTTTCTACTTAATGACTAGCAGCAATGGGTATGTAGCGATCAAGTGGTTTGACGGACCGTGATGGTGGGCTAGTTTACGATAATGCATGGAGGTACCCAATGAAATTTTTAATTGCAATCGTTGCGGCGGTGTTAATGGCTTTGCCGGCAAATGCGCAGGAGAGTGAGATAAAAACAGTCATTTCCGGTCAAATTCAATCGTTCCTGGAAGATGATTTCGAAACTGCTTTCACGTATGCTGCGCCCAATATCAAGCAGATGTTCGGGACACCAGAACGATTTGGTGAGATGGTAGTCAACGGCTACCCAATGGTGCACCGCCCTTCAGAGGTGACGTTTCAAGACCTTTCCGAAATCGATGGTGCTGTTACGCAAGACGTTCTGCTCCGCGACGTCCAAGGGTTGTACTACGTTGCACGGTACACGATGGTGATGGTGGGCGAGTCTTGGCAAATAAGTGGTGTTCAAGTTCTTAAATCTACAGGTGTCGGCGCGTAGCTCATTGAGTATCAGTGAGAAGCGAGGGCATTCGTCTAAGACTTGGCGTCTTTTAGCAATGCGCGGTCGCCCACAGCCGTGCTTGAGATAGTCAGTTCACAAACGGGATGCCCATACTTAGAATTTACGCTTTTGACTTTTGCCACGTATGACTGTTGTTCCAGCACGCCCCGCTGTGCTGCGCCCCTTGGCTTTTTGGGCTTCCTCAGCTGCTGCCACCACTGCGGATTGCCTAGCTAAAGGATCATCCGCAATGGTAAGTTCTACAGACTCAAGTCGCTTTACTTCATCACGTAAGCGTGCTGCTTCTTCAAATTCAAGATTCTCAGCTGCTTTCAACATGTCTTTGCGCAAGGCTTCGAGATGGGTTTGTAAATTCTCGCCTACCATCGGTTGATCAACTTTTGTGGTGATCCGCGATTGATCTGTATCCCCCTCGTACAGTCCAGCGAGAACGTCCTCCACGTTCTTTTTCACAGTTTCAGGTGTAATTCCATGTAGGCTATTGTAAGCTCCCTGCTTTTCACGACGACGGTCAGTTTCGCCAATGGCTCGTTCCATTGATCCTGTGATGCGATCAGCATACATTATCACGCGGCCATCCTCGTTTCGTGCGGCTCGTCCGATGGTCTGGACTAGGGAGGTTTCGGATCTTAAAAAACCTTCTTTATCTGCATCCAATATTGCCACTAATTTACATTCAGGAATGTCTAAACCTTCGCGTAGTAAGTTAATGCCAATCAATACGTCAAATGCGCCTAAACGTAAGTCACGTAGGATTTCAATACGCTCCAGTGTGTCGATGTCCGAATGCATATAGCGTACGCGAATACCATTTTCGTGCATGTATTCCGTCAGGTCTTCAGACATGCGTTTGGTCAGCGTTGTCACCAACACTCGCCCACCGTCTTTCGCAACTTTTCGCACCTCGTCTAACAGATCATCCACTTGTGTCTCGACTGGACGAATTTCTACAGGTGGGTCTAGCAACCCTGTTGGGCGAATAATCTGTTCTGCAAAAATACCGCCTGATTGTTCCAGCTCCCATTTTTGTGGGGTTGCGGAAACGAACACAGACTGGGGGCGCATAGCGTCCCATTCTTCGAACTTTAAGGGACGGTTATCCATACAGGATGGCAAGCGGAAGCCGTGTTCAGCCAGCGTAAATTTGCGTCGATAGTCGCCTTTGTACATGCCACCAATTTGAGGTACAGAAACATGGCTTTCGTCTGCAAAAACAATCGCGTTATCTGGGATATATTCAAAAAGGGTTGGAGGGGGTTCGCCTGGCGCACGGCCTGTAAGATAACGGGAATAGTTTTCGATCCCATTGCAAACGCCCGTGGCCTCTAACATCTCCAAGTCAAAATTTGTACGTTGTTCCAAGCGCTGTGCTTCGAGCAGTTTTCCTTCTTTCTCAAGTTGTTTCAGGCGTATAACTAGCTCCGCTTTAATCCCTTTAATCGCTTGATTCATAGTCGGGCGCGGTGTCACATAGTGGGAATTTGCGTATACGCGAACTTTGTCCATTGTTGTGTGCTTTTCGCCCGTAAGCGTGTCGAATTCGATGATACTTTCTAATTCCTCACCAAAAAAAGACAGCCGCCAGCCGCGATCTTCCAGGTGAGCAGGCCAAATCTCTAGGCTGTCACCGCGCACACGAAATGTACCGCGTGCAAAAGAATTATCATTACGCTTGTATTGCTGAGCCACAAGATCTGCCATTACATTGCGTTGGTTGTAATCATTTCCTGTAATCAGATCGATAGTCATTGCCGTATAAGTTTCAACCGACCCAATGCCATAAATACACGAAACTGATGCTACAATGATTACGTCATCACGTTCCATTAATGCGCGGGTAGCTGAGTGCCGCATCCTATCAATCTGCTCGTTAATTTGGGATTCTTTTTCGATGTAGGTGTCAGACCGCGCAACATAAGCTTCGGGCTGATAATAGTCATAAAAACTGACAAAATACTCAACAGAGTTTTCGGGGAAAAAGGATCTGAATTCCCCGTATAGCTGGGCGGCAAGAGTTTTGTTTGGGGCAAGGATAATCGCAGGGCGCTGTGTTTCCTCAATTACTTTCGCCATGGTAAAAGTTTTACCAGTCCCGGTGGCGCCTAGCAAAACTTGGTTTTGCTCCCCGTCCACCACGCCTGCGGTCAGCTCTTTGATGGCTGTGGGCTGATCCCCGGCAGGCGTGAATGGTGTGTGCATGACGATACGTCTTCCACCCTCAAGTTTTGGGCGGCCGTCTGCAACCGGGGTGTCGAGTGCGGTGCTTTGTGTTTGTTCCATATCGAGTCCTTTGCCTGTAACATGAGTGTTTCGGCCAGGTCTTCAACCTCTGTCGCAAAGTTTTGCGTTAACGCGTCTAAAACATTGAGTACTTTAAATGTTGTTTGGAGGCAGCGCTAGTAGGCCGTAAGCTCGATACTTTAGAGGTTGGCAGACAAAGGCTGCTAATTTCTCATCAGATTGTGTCTTTTTTCATCGACAGCGTTTTTTGCAGAGTTAACGACTGCGTGTCGATAGGACATTAGGCACGGTCATTCGCGGCAAGTTTATGATCCAGCCTGGCAGCTATTTATTGGGTAAATGAACGCCTGACACAGACTTAGTATAATTTTTGGAGAAGCAGGATTTAATTTCTCGTGTTGCGAAGTGTAAAGAATAATTTGAGGTTGAGTCTACATCCTCGTCATATGCAAACAAACAATTTAACTTCATCGAAGCCTATGCAGTTAATCTGGAGGCCTTAGAGAAAGAAAAGGCATTTACAGGGAAACAAAAAATTGACATTCAGTTCTCTTAAGCGACGATAATGCTTTAATCGATTTTCATTTTTACAAGAGGATCACCATGCTTGCCAAGATTTATCAGCCAGCACGCAATGCAATGACGTCCGGTCAGGCAAAGACTAAAACGTGGGTTTTGGAGTTTAGTCATGAAGCGGCACGCCAAATTGATCCACTGATGGGCTGGACCAGTTCCGGTGACATGAATAGCCAAGTGCGCTTGACCTTTGAAACAAAAGACGCTGCGGTGGATTACGCCACTTCAAAAGGAATTCCTTTCACTGTGTTTGAACCCCAAAAGCGAAAACAGAACGTGCGTTCTGGCGGTTATGGCGACAATTTTGCCACTAACCGTCGTACGGTTTGGACACACTAAGCCTTGATTGTAATTCGGTTTCAGCGCATTACGCTAATAGCGGTCCCGTAGCTCAACTGGATAGAGCATCTGCCTTCTAAGCAGAGGGTTGGGGGTTCGAGTCCTCCCGGGATCGCCAGACATTCAGCTTCGTTTTGGTCCGCTCCTTAAGTTCGGATTCATTTCTCTATTTCCGCGGCTTTGTAATTCTTGGTCCTTCAAGAGAACTTGATCAAAGCCTCGGAAATAGCGTTGTTTGCCAAAAGTCTTCTTTGCCGTTTGCACGGTCGCCATTTTCTAAGTTTTAATTGTTTGGGTCAGGCATACTACCTCGCCTAAACCAACTATGATTTACAGCTGGGCGTCTTCGACCATAAAATATTTGCTTTTGTAATACTTAGTTGTCACGGTCTCGGCACCACAATTGGAGAGCCACGTGACCGATTTTGCGCCCTTGGATGATGAAATTACAATTCCGGATTTGATCCGTGACCCCTATGCATTCTACAGAAACTTACGCGAAAAGACTCCTGTTTGTCGCGTCGCGTCTGTTGGGCGCACCATGCTGACCAAGGCGATGGACACGCGGTTTGCTAAAGATACCCCTGAAATCTTCAGCTCGGATGATCCAAATACACCAATGGAACGTGCGTTTCAGGCCCATACCCTTATGCGCAAAGATGCAGAGGTTCACGCTCGCGAACGTGGTGCTATGGCGTCAAGCTTCTCCGCAAAGAACATCAAAGGGACATGGGAAAGGTTATATCGCGATATTGCTGAACGACATGTTGCCGCTTTGCCGCGCGGCGAAACTGTTGACCTTTTCACTGCACTTGCCGGACCGTTTGCGGCCAATTGTCTTCGATATTTTTTAGGGATCCCCAATGCTAGCATACCAAACATGGAACGCTGGTCCCAAGTTCTGATTGATGGTGCAGGAAACTTTGGTTGGGCAGCAGAACCCTTCGTTGCAAGTGATCTAGCGAATGCAGAAATGAACACCTGTTTTGATGAAATGATTGACCACCATAAACTGGAAAAAGGACCAAGCGCTTTGTCCACAATGGTGAATGCGGATGATCCCATTGAAATGAGCCAGATCCGCAGCAATATTAAAATCGCTATTGGTGGTGGAATCAATGAACCTCGTGATGCACTTTTAACTATCGTTTATGGTTTGCTTAGCAATCCGGACCAGTTTGCGGCTTGCAAAGCTGATGCCCTGTGGAGCGATGCATTTGATGAAGGTATCCGTTGGGTTGCACCGATTCAAGTAAGCAGCCGTTTGGTCAAAGAAGATGTGGAAATCCGCAGTTGTCTTATCCCAAAAGGTGATACGGTAATGACTATCCAAGCCTCGGCCTGTCATGATGAAGACTTGTATGAAGTACCGGAAATCTATAATCTTTTCCGCAAAAAACAGCCACATCAGGCATTTGGGAATGGACCACATTTCTGCCAAGGAATGCACATCGCCAAACGAATGCTAGCTCAGCTCATGCTACCTATGCTTTTTGATCGCTTTCCCAACATGGAACTTTGGGGACCGGTAGAATTCACAGGCTTTGGTTTTCGTGGCCCCGCAACTGTGCCCGTGAAACTAGTTTAACGTGGTGCCATTCGGATTGCCCCATCAAGGCGGATCACCTCGCCGTTGATCATCGGGTTGTCTACAATGTGCCCAACCAACTTCGCGAACTCTTCTGGGTTGCCCAGACGAGATGGGAAGGGCACTTGCGCTCCCAAACTGTCCTGTACGTCTTGCGGTAACCCTTCAAGCAAGGGTGTTTTGAATAATCCTGGCGCAATGGTTGCGATGCGCACGCCCTTGTCCGCCAAATCTCTGGCCATCGGTAAGGTCATTCCCACGATCCCGCCCTTAGATGCTGCATAGGCCACTTGGCCAACTTGCCCCTCGAAAGCGGCCACTGATGCTGTGTTCACAATTACTCCACGTTCGCCATCAGGAGCAGATGGTTTAGATGATACCATTCCCGAGGCAGCTGTAGAGGCGCAGTAAAACGAACCAAGAAGGTTCACGCCAATCACTTTAGCAAACATTGCTGGATTATGGGGTTCACCACGCGACACAGTTTTGGAAGCTGGCCCAATCCCAGCGCAGTTTACTAAAATTCGTTCCTGCCCCTGAACTGCGCGCGCCTTTTCGAATGCTTGTCTCACACTTTTGGTATCGGATACGTCTACCTGCTGCCATGTCGCTCCAATTTTTGCCGCAGTTGTGGTCGCAACATCTGAATTCATATCAAACAGGCATACTTTAGCGCCACGCCCCGCCAAATAGGCCGCCACTGCAGCGCCGAGGCCGGATGCGCCACCCGTTACGATGGCGGATGTGTTGGTTAGATCTGACATATTTAAACCTCTATTGTTGTCATGAGATGTTCTTTATGGAAGATGTTACAAGAATATTGCAACGAACGAAAAGCAGAAGGTTATGGTTTCTCAAATTGTCACAACGAACGGTGCAGCCCACCATTGCAGGATTGAGGGGCCAGAAGGCAAGTCAGCTGTGGTGTTTGCCAACTCGCTTGGAACAGATTTCCGTATTTGGGACGCAGTCGTTGCTGATCTAGTCAAAAGCCATCGTGTGCTGCGTTATGATAAACGTGGGCACGGGCTATCGGATGATCCCAATACGGAATGGTCTATGGGTGAACTAGTGGGTGACGCAATAGCTTTAATGGATCATTTTGGTCTCAAGGATGCAGCATTTGTCGGCTTGTCGGTTGGCGGCTTGATCGCTCAACGGATTGCGGCGGCACGCCCCGATTTAGTGCGTATGATGGTGTTAGCCGATACTGCAGCGCGTATTGGAAATGACGATTTGTGGAATGACCGAATCTTACAGGTCCAGCGCGACGGTCTTGGCTCGATGGCTACTGCCATTTTGGAGCGCTGGTTTGCATCTGATTTTCACGAAGACGAAAATTTTGCTATGTGGCGTAATATGTTGGTACGTACTACGGACCAGGGTTATGCTCGCGTATCTGCTGCCATTCGCGATACGGATCTGCGCCGGAGTACCTCGGGTTTAACCCTGCCAACATTAGTTGTCGTGGGTGACAAAGATGGCGCAACGCCACCGTCTTTGGTGCGTGGAACAGCGGATTTGATTGTCGGGTCTCAATTCGAGATTATTTGCGGCGCAGGCCATTTGCCATGTGTCGAAAAACCGAATGTGTTTATTGACCTTTTGCGCAAATTTTTTGTCAAACATAGCTTTGTTTAGCGCCCTACGACGCGGCGTCGTGCAACCCAGTGCTTGTACTTTGTTTTAATCTTAGGTTGTTTGTTTGAGATCAATGTGAGCGGTTCAATGACTTCAACACTTTCACCAGTCGACGTGGGACGCCCTTGGATTGCCACTAGTTGGATGGTGGTGACCGGCCTATTGTTCGTTTGTGTCACTGGCATAGTGAGGTATATTGGGTCAGACGTACCCGCTGCACAGGCCGCATTTATTCGCTATATTATTGGCCTTTTCATCATGCTTCCTTTCATGGGTGAGATTTTGAAGGGTGGGTTTACTCGCGGTGACGTCGTACTTTATTCCATTCGTGGCCTGTGCCACGCGTTAGGTGTGATCCTGTGGTTTTATGCTATGGCTCGCATCCCAATTGCCGAAGTAACTGCGATTGGCTACCTCTCTCCCATATACATAGCAGTAGGTGCCGCAGTTTTCTTAGGTGAAAAGTTAGCCACAAGGCGGATTCTTGCGATTGTTGCTGCTTTTATCGGTGCGATGGTAATCCTGCGTCCAGGCATTGAGGCGATTAATGAAGGCCAGACTGCCATGTTAATCACAGCACCCCTGTTTGCGGTTTCCTACCTTTTAGCAAAACGGCTCAGCATGCATGCGAACCCAGCAGTGGTGGTCGGAATGCTATCGTTCTTTGTTACCATTGGCATTGCTCCTTTTGCATATGCAGTTTGGACTCCGCCTTCTTCAAGTGACGTGATGTGGCTATTTCTTGTGGCAATCTTTGCCACGGCTGGCCATTTCACTATGACTAAAGCACTCAGTGCTGCTCCGCTTGCTGTCACACAGCCTGTTACATTTTTACAATTGGTCTGGGCATCGCTTTTGGGCTACGTTGTATTTAACGAAAAGATCGATTTCTGGGTATTAATGGGCGGCGGTATTATTATTGCGTCGGTCAGCTTTATTTCATACCGCGAATGGGTGTTGTCACGGGTGGTTAAAACGCCACCAGCTGTAGCCATGAAAACTTAAAAGGAGGGCCGCTATGATTGATCCAAAGGGCCGTGTTGTGATGGTTTCAGGTGCAAATCGAGGGATTGGGGCGGCTGTAGCAAAGTGTCTATATGATAAAGGTTACATAGTGTCTCTGGGTGCTCGCGATGTCTTGAAAGTTGAAGCCCTGACTGTGGGTTGGGACCCCGATCGCGTTCTGTTGTCCGCTTATGATGCGCGTGATGTGAGTATGGCCAAAAACTGGGTTGCGCAAACTGTAGATCGCTTCGGGCGCCTCGATGGGATTGTGAACAATGCGGCACGATACTCTGATTTCACTATCGAATATGGTGATCTAAGTGATTTCGATGATGTGCTCGCGGTGAATATCAAAGGCCCACTTTTGCTGCTGCGTAGTGGGATGCCACACTTGCGCAAAACCGGGCAGGGGCGCGTAGTTAACGTAGCCTCGATGTCGGGTAAACGTGTGGTTGGAAAGCATGTGGCCTACGCTATGAGCAAGTTTGCTTTGATGGCCTTAACTGCTCAAACTCGGAGTGATGGTTGGGATGATGGGCTTCGGGCAACTGCTCTTTGTCCTGGGTTTGTAGCAACGGACATGGCGGAACCACTGACGGATCGCTCACTAGAAACCATGACCCAGCCCGAAGAACTGGCCGAGATCGCCGCCCTCGCTATTGCCCTTCCTAATACAGCATCTGTTCCTGAATTTCGCATACAATCCTTTGACGAGCCGATGATCTGAGCGATTCCATTTGACCCTTTCGCTGAGGCGGAGTTACATCCCTGAGACATTTGTGAAAGGAACCGCACATGAAGCGCATCGACAACCACTTGCCAACCGTTGATCTTCAGCGCCTTGACGCAGCCCATCACATGCACCCATTCACCAAAGGGGATGAGCTCCATGCTAAAGGCGCGCGTGTGATCACGCAGGCCAAAGGTGTAATGCTGACTGATAGTGAAGGTGTGGAAATTCTTGATGGAATGGCAGGTCTATGGTGCGTAAATCTCGGTTATGGCCGGCATGAACTTGCGGATGCGGCGGCTAGACAGATGGAACAACTTCCTTATTACAACACATTTTTTCAAACCACACATCCGCCTGTGGTGGCGTTATCTTCGCGCATCGCGGAACTGACGCCTGAGGGAATGAATCATACATTTTTTGCTTCCTCTGGATCTGAAGCAAACGATACGAATATTCGCCTTGTACGCCAGTACTGGGCACTGGTGGGTAAACCTAACAAGAAAGTGATCATTAGCCGTAAAAATGGCTACCATGGGTCCTCTATGGGGTCTGCAAGCCTTGGCGGAATGGCTTTTATGCATGCCCAGGGCGGTATGCCAATCCCTAATATCACGCATATCGACCAGCCTTATTGGTACGGCGAGGGTGGTGATATGGATCCTGCTGAATTTGGGTTGCAACGGGCGCGATTATTAGAAAAAGAAATCGACCGTATTGGCGAAGATAAAATTGCCGCCTTTATAGCTGAACCGATCCAAGGAGCGGGTGCTGTGATCATACCGCCTGAAACCTACTGGCCAGAAATTCAACGCATTTGTGATGAACGTGATATCTTGCTGATTGCAGATGAAGTAATCTGTGGTTTTGGCCGCACTGGTGAGTGGTTTGGCTCTCAAACACTTAATATTCGCCCAGATGTGATGACGATTGCAAAAGGACTTTCCTCTGGATACCAGCCAATTGGAGGCTCTGTTGTAAGTGACACAGTTGCTGAGGTTATCAACTCAGACGAATTCGCCCATGGCTACACCTACTCAGGACATCCCGTGGCATGCGCTGTAGCATTGGAAAACCTGCGCTTGCTTGATGAAGAAGGCATCGTTGCCCGTGTCAAAAACAAAGCAGCACCCTATTTAGCTAAAAAGTGGAAAGAATTAGCTGATCATCCACTGGTGGCAGAAGCCCGTTGCATTGGATTGATGGGCGCGTTGGAACTTTCCCCGGATAAACCTAGCCGCGCGCCTTTTAAAGCGGACACAGGTACAGTTGGCCTACGCTGTCGGGAACGGTGTTTTGCCAATGGATTAGTGATGCGGCATGTAGGTGATACTATGATTATATCGCCACCTTTAATCATTTCCTTAGTTGAAATTGATCTGATGTGTGCCCGGGCTGTTCAAGCTTTAGATGAGACCCTTGCGGGTCTCAAATCTGATGGTTTAATGCATTAGTGGGTTAAGGAACCAGTTTGTCGCGGAACACGTAGCCAACGATATCACCGCGGGAAATGCCATGCGTCGCCATCAACGTTGTGTCATCCATAGCTTGCAGTTCCTGCAAGAATTGCCCGCGTGAGCTGGCTGAGGAAATATTGGAGAACAGCGCTGCAAAGCTAGTTGTGACTGTGTTCATTGCAGATGCTACGTTTGAGGTAAAGCTGTGTGTTGTGTCTGTAATATAGGCCATTGTCGAACCCTCTCATCTTGGTTTGGGAGCAGAGCTTTCGCTCTTTTCATGTCCTGGAGATGGTCCCGTGGACTTATCAGGACAATGGATAATATGGCAATCCCGCTATGCGTCTGTGGCAAAGCTCCGCTTAAGGCATTGTTATAATTTAAATAAATTTTTTTCTCAAATTGTAAAAGACGAGATTATTATTCAAATTTACTAAAATACAGGCAAATAATTAGGTTGAGGCTGCGCTTTTTATCCGACATGCAATATTAACCTGAAGGAGATCCGCGTATGGACCCCAAAATTGAAAGCATTCTTGACGCACTCAGTGTTGCCGTGTTCATCGTAAATATGAACCAAACTATCGTGTATCGTAATGCCGCCTCTGTAAGTTTGTTTGGCAAAGAGCAGCGAGTTAAGAAGTTGGCAAATCTGGTGCCCAACAAACGTTGCATCCGCGCAGTTGAAGATGTGCTTGAGGGCGGGAACCGCCAAAGCGTAGATGTTCGTTTGCAACTTGTGGTCCCAACATCTTTTCGAATGACTGTTGCGCCGCTTGATACTGACGGGGGTAGCACTACCGCTACGGTAGTGGTCAGCTTTGAGGATGTTAGCCACATCCTGGAAGCTGAACAAATGCGGACAGACTTTGTTGCCAACGTCAGCCACGAATTGCGTTCGCCACTGACTGCGCTTTACGGGTTTATCGAAACTTTGCAGGGACCAGCGAGATCTGACGAACAGGCATCCGATCGTTTTTTGAAACTGATGGAAAAAGAAGCAGCCCGTATGGCGCGGCTGATTGATGATTTGCTGTCGTTGTCTAAGGTACAGTCGAGCGAACGTTTTGCGCCAACAGAGAAGGTTTCGATAAACCCGATCATAGAACGTGTATCCGCATCATTAGCGCCAATTTTGGACAAAGAACAAACCAATGTTACGACAATTTTAACCGACGATCTGCCTGAGATATTTGGTGATGTGGATGAGCTTACTCAGGTGTTTTCGAATTTGATTGAAAACGCCGCCAAATATTCCAGCCCAGGGTCCACAGTTTTTATATCATCGTTCATTGATGAAAAAGAGCCTGGTACCGTGTGCATCAGTGTTGTTGATCAGGGTGAAGGTATTGAGCCAGAACATATCGCGCGCCTAACGGAAAGGTTCTACCGCATCGACAAAGGGCGTTCGCGTGACAAAGGTGGTACGGGCCTTGGGCTGGCAATTGTTAAACATATTTTGATGCGCCATCGTGGAAGACTGCAAATTGACAGCACTAAAGGCCAGGGCAGCACATTTTCGGTACTTCTCCCGCTAAGCTTTTGATCTGTGTGAATTCCCTATAAAAAGAGTACCTAAAAACATAGCAGTCTTTGAGATTTTACGTCCCTTGAGTCGGATACTATTAACTCTGTAAGCTAGATGTTCTTAAATATATTGAGCGGGCAAACAATTATCTTTGGGACTTCAATTTCTGAATGTTTTGGCACTACAAGATGACGCTTTATTATCACTTAGAAAAGTAGTGAAGATCTGGACATAATTATTTTTTAAAGTGGTTGAAGCCCTAAATTTTTCTGGCTACGGGCTTATTCGACGAAATTTGCCTAAATTGGAACTTATGACGCTCGAATCTGGTGGATAATCCTATGTAGATGCTTTAACTAGTTTGCCTTTTTGATCCGATGTGCAAATGCTAGTTCCAAATGGAGAGACAGATATGGCATTGGAAGACGCAGCAAACGTAATTGACGAAGCTTTCACACGTGAGATCCTGAAAGGGAATGCTTTTGAAGCGACATATGCGGGGGCGACTTCGTTCCTGCGTCGCAAATACACGAAAGATTTAACGGGTGTGGACGTTGCAGTAACGGGCATTCCATTTGATTGTGCCGTGACCAATCGCCCTGGCACACGGTTTGGTCCACGCGCTGTGCGCGAAGCGAGTACGCTGCAATCCCCTGATGCGCCGTATGGCTGGGACGTGGACCCAATGACCGAGTTCAACGTTGTTGATTATGGTGACTTAGCTTTTGATCACGCTAAGATTTGGGAATTTCCTAAGGTGCTGCAGAACCATATTTCCGGCATTTTAGCGACTGATACAGCATGTCTTTCGATTGGGGGAGACCATTACGTCAGCTACCCAATTTTGAGAGCGCACGCTGAAAAATATGGCCCTTTGTCGTTATTGCATTTTGATGCACATTCAGACACTTGGGTGGACGATGATCCAGACCGCATTGATCATGGGACAATGTTTTACAAGGCGGTGAAAGAGGGATTGGTCGATATTGAACGATCAGTTCAAGTTGGCATTAGGAGTACAAATGCAGACAATCTGGGCGTTCCAACGATTGATGCCCCAGAGGTCCACCGAATTGGTCCAGAAACGGTGGTTGAGAAAATCAAGAATATTTTAGGTGATCGCCAAACTTATTTAACCTTCGATATAGACTGCCTAGATCCAGCCTTTGCCCCCGGGACAGGTACCCCCGTTTGGGGCGGATTGTCGAGTGCGCAAGCGGCAGCTATTCTGCGGGGTCTTGCCGGGATCAATGTGGTTGGTATGGATGTAGTCGAAGTTTCTCCCCAATACGACTCAAGTGGTGCAACTGCAATTGCGGGAGCGCACGTTGCCGTGGAATTGCTGTGCCTTTGGGCTCATAACCAAAAATTTGGGGCCTGATATGACCGACCACACACGCAACCAACCGTTGGGTGGAAATGAGATGCCACGCTTTGGAGGGCCTGGCACATTTATGCGTCTACCCACAGCAGAAACGGCCCAAGGGCTGGATGTTGGCTTTATTGGTATTCCTATGGATATAGGGACCAGCTGGCGGTCTGGAACTCGGTTTGGCCCCAAAGCTATTCGCGCTGAAAGCAATATGCTGCGCCCCTATAACATGTGGACACGTGCAGCACCTTTTGACAGTTTGCACTGTGCAGATTTAGGAGATGTGCCGATAAATACGTTCGATCTTAAGGACTCGGTTCGGCGGATTACAGAATACTATGATTTGTTACTGCAGCACGATGTGGTTCCGATGACGCTTGGTGGTGATCACACGTTGACCCTACCTATATTGCGATCTATCGCCAAGAAACATGGTCCTGTCGCGTTGGTGCATGTGGATGCCCATGCGGATATCAACGAAAATATGTTTGGTGAAAAGATTGCTCATGGCACTCCGTTTCGGCGAGCACATGAAGAGGGATTACTACAGGATGAAAGGGTGTTTCAGATTGGTTTGCGTGGCACAGGCTACGCTGCCGATGATTTTGATGAAGCGCGCCGATGGGGATTCACAGTTATACAAGCTGAAGAGTTGTGGAACCAATCCCTGGAACCGCTGGCTGTCCGTATTAAGGAGCATATCGGCGATGTGCCCTGTTATATCACCTTTGACATCGACAGTCTCGATCCTGCTTATGCACCAGGAACTGGTACGCCTGAGATCTGTGGTTTGACACCACCGCAAGCGGTGGAGTTGATCCGTAGCTTGCGAGGGTTGAACGTGATTGGTGTGGATTTAGTAGAGGTTTCACCCCCTTATGACCCAAGCGGAAACACAGCACTGATTGGGGCTAGTATACTGTTCGAAATATTATGCATCCTTCCAGGTGTGAACGCAGGAAATCTGGATCCGCAATAATTTTAAGGGGGAGCCTTTTGGCGCCTTTCAAGTATTCTGTTGTCAGGTAGGAGTCAGGAGCCAAACTTTTCCTGACCACCTCAAATAAGTTTTAGAAAACTGGTCACGTTAGTGTCCGCCAAAGCGGCCAAGCTGGATGTCGTAGTCAACGGAGAGCCGGTAATTAGGATCGTCGTCTGCATCGACCATCAATTGTCCTGCCTTATTTAACAATTGATGGCAATCTTGACTGAGATGGCGCAGCATCAAACGTTTACCTGCTGCATCATATTTTTCGGCAATAGCTTCGATAGCCTGCAGGGCGGATTGATCCACCACACGAGAGCCTGCGAAATCGAGGATTACAGTGTCGGGGTCATCAGTGGGTGTGAACAATTCTTGAAACCGTGTGGCCGAGCCAAAGAATAGTGGCCCCTCGATATCATAAACCCGTGCACCTGGTTCAGATTTAGATGGATGGGATGTCGCAGAGATCCGCGACGCGGCATTCCAGGCATAAACCAAAGCTGATACTATCACCCCGACGACAACTGCGATGGCGAGGTCTTTGTAAACGGTCACGATTGTCACCAGAATGATGACAAAGGCGTCCGCAAATGGGACCCGTGCCATAAGTTTAATAGATTGCCATGCAAAGGTGCCGATC